>JANMAN010000309.1:0-2772 GCA_031359885.1 Tardiphaga sp.
GAAGTTGTTCGAGCGACTCGCCGAAGCTCCGACGAGCGCTGCCGATCTGGCGGCGCGGCTCGACATGCCGGTCGAGCGCGTGACGCTGCTGCTCGACGCCGCGGTGTCGCTCGGGCTGGCGCAGCGCCGCAGCAGTTCAAAGGATGGCCATACGCGCTACGGTCTCGGCCCGCTTGGCGCGGCGCTGCGCGGCAATCCCGGCGTGGTCGCGATGATCGAACACCACGCGATGCTTTACAACGATCTGAAAGACCCGCTGGCGCTGCTGCGCGGCGAACAGGAGCCGGGCGAACTCGCGCGTTACTGGCCCTATGCCGCGCGCAACGATTCGCTCGCCGTGACCAGCGACAGCGTCGCGCCCTACACCGCACTGATGTCGGCATCGCAGCCGATGATCGCGCAGCAGGTCCTATCCGCCTATTCATTCAGGGAGCATCGCTGCCTGCTCGACGTCGGCGGCGGCGACGGGACGTTTCTTTCGGCCGTCGCGCAACATGACCCCCATCTGCGCGGCATGCTGTTCGATCTGCCGGCGGTGGCCGATGCCGCGAGCCGACGATTCGGGGCCAACGGCCTGGCGTCGCGCGCAGTCGCAATCGGCGGCAGCTTCATCACCGACGATCTGCCCAGTGGAGCCGACGTCATCTCGCTGGTGCGCGTGATCCACGATCACGACGACGACCACGTCATGACGTTGCTGCGTGCCGTGCGCCGCGCATTGCCCGCCGACGGGACGCTTTTGATCGCTGAGCCGATCTCCGGCACCGCGGGTGCCGAACCGATCGGCGACGCCTATTTCGCGTTTTATTTGCTGGCGATGGGCAGCGGTCGCCCGCGCACCTTCGCGACTCTCGAGGCCATGCTGCGGTCCGCCGGCTTCTTGCACGTCGTGCTGCGCCCATCCGACATGCCGATGCTCACCAGCATCATCATCGCCAAAGCGTAACGCCAAGTTGACACTTCACTCACGGCCGGGTCGTCACGTCATCTCGATAGCGCAGAAGACCGAAGTTCAAGACGTCCTATCTCAATGTAAATACTTCGATTTTTTGATTTTGCGTCGTCAGCCGATAGCATAACAGCCAGCGCGATCTTTCTCACGGCTACAACCAGATAAAGTTTGTTAATCTAACTTGACACACACGATTGTCAGAGTAACCTGACAGTGCGGAAAATGGTCCGCAAGGGAGTGAGCGGTGGAAACCATCGCCGTATTGTTGAAGCAGCCGGAGATGATCGCAGTCAGCGCGATCGCTCTGACGTTGCCCACTCCCGACGATGTCGTCATCGACGTCGATTTCAGCGGCGTTTCCACCGGCACCGAGCGTCTGCTGTGGTCCGGCAAGATGCCGATGTTTCCCGGAATGGGTTATCCGCTGGTGCCCGGTTACGAATCGGTCGGCCGCGTCGTCGAGGCGCCCGCCTCGAGCGGCCTGCGCGCCGACCAGATGGTCTTCATTCCCGGCGCGAAATGTTTCGGCGAAATTCGCGGGTTGTTCGGCGCATCGGCGTCGCGGCTCGTCGTCGATGCTAAGCGCGTGGTGCCGATCGACGCGCATCTGCGCGAGCAGGGCATTCTTCTCGCGCTCGCCGCCACAGCCTATCACGCGCTTGCTGTACCCAATGCGCGTGCGCCGGATTGCATCGTCGGTCACGGCGTCCTCGGACGTCTGCTTGCACGGATCGCAATCGCACGCGGCGATGCACCGCCGACCGTGTGGGAGACCAATCCGATCCGCGCCGGCGGCGCGATCGGTTACGGCGTGATCGATCCCGAGCACGACTCGCGACGCGATTACAAATCGATCTACGACGTGTCCGGCGATGCGAATTTGCTCGATACGCTGATCGGTCGCCTTGCGCCCGGGGGCGAGATCGTGCTCGCAGGCTTTTACAGCGCGCCGTTGTCGTTTTCGTTTCCGCCGGCCTTCATGCGCGAGGCGCGTTTGCGCGTTGCCGCCGAATGGCAGCCGCAAGACCTCGTCGCGACACGCGCGCTGATCGACAGCGGCAAGCTGTCGCTCGACGGCCTGATCACCCACCACCACGACGCCCACGACGCGCCGAATGCGTATCCAATCGCGTTCAACGATCCCGCGTGCCTGAAGATGGTTTTGAACTGGAGAGCGACCGCATGAACGCCGTGCCGCAGATTAGCATGCAAGACGCCCTTCGCCTCGAAGCCGCCATCGAGCCCGATGCGCCCGTTACGACGGAAGTCACCAAAGAGACCCAGATCATCGCGATCTACGGCAAGGGCGGCATCGGCAAGTCGTTCACGCTCGCGAACCTCAGCTACATGATGGCGCAGCAGGGCAAGAAGGTTCTGTTGATCGGCTGCGATCCGAAAAGCGACACCACGTCGCTGCTGTTCGGCGGTCGCGCATGTCCGACGATCATCGAGACGTCGTCGAAGAAGAAACTCGCCGGCGAGGAAGTGAAGATCGGCGACGTCTGCTTCAAGCGCGACGGCGTCTACGCCATGGAGCTGGGCGGTCCTGAAGTCGGGCGCGGCTGCGGTGGACGCGGCATCATCCACGGCTTCGAGCTGCTGGAAAAGCTCGGCTTCCACGAATGGGGTTTCGACTACGTGCTGTTGGATTTCCTCGGCGACGTGGTGTGCGGCGGCTTCGGTCTGCCGATCGCGCGCGACATGTGCCAGAAGGTCATCGTCGTCGGCTCGAACGATCTGCAATCGCTCTACGTCGCCAACAACGTCTGTTCGGCGGTGGAGTATTTCCGCAAGCTCGGCGGCAATGTCGGCGTCGCCGG
>JANMAN010000046.1:0-2813 GCA_031359885.1 Tardiphaga sp.
CAGATGGTTTGCCGCGGTTTGACCGCGCAGGGCTTCAAGGTCAGCGCCGCAATTGCCGCCACGGCGATCTGCGCACGCACGATGTGCCGCGCCACCCATGGCCGCGTTGTCCTTCCCGGTGCAGAGGCCGATGCGGTCAAGCCGCTGTCGGTGGGCGCGCTCGGCGCGGACGAGGCGATCACCCGCGGATTGCGGCGCGCCGGATTGAAAACCATCGGCGATGTCGCCGCGCGCGACCGCCACGAGATCGCCGCGCGGTTCGGCACGGGATTTATAGCGATCCTGGAACAGGCACTCGGCGAGGCCGATACGCCGATCAGCCCGCGCAAGCCGGTTCCGGATTACGTCGTCGAGAAGCGTTTCGCCGAACCCGTCGCAACCCACGACGTGATCGCGGCGACGCTGCAATCGCTGGCGCATACTTTGATGGTTGCGCTGGAAAAAGGCGGAAAAGGCGCGCGCCGGCTCGACGCCAGCTTCTTTCGCACCGACGGCATCGTCCGCACCATCAGCGTCGCCGCCGGCCATCCCGTCACCAAAGCCGACATGATCGAGCGGCTGTTTCGCGAGCGGCTCGACGCCATCGCCGATCCCATGGATCCGGGCTTCGGCTTCGACCTCATTCGGCTCGGTGCGGGACACACCGTGCCTGTGACCGCGACGCAGCGCGGCTTCGACAGCACCGCCGACGATGCCGCCGATGTCGCGCAACTGATCGACAAGCTCGCAGCCAGGCTCGGTGCGCGCTGCATCCTGCGTTACCTGCCGGAGGACACGCACATTCCTGAGCATGCCGCCCGCGCAGTCCCGGCGCAGCAACATCTCACGCCGCATCAATGGCCGGCGCGCATACCGGGCGAACCGCCGCTGCGGCCGATTAGAGTCTTCGCGCGGCCGGAGCGGATCGAGGTGATGGCGGATTTTCCGCACGGCCCGCCGGCCGGCTTCCGCTGGCGAAAAGGGTTTCATCGGCTCAGTCGCGTCGAAGGCCCGGAACGGATCGCGATGGAATGGTGGCGGCCACGCGGAGCAAAACTTGCGCCCGAACCGGACGATGATTTCTCACGACACTCTCCGCCTCAAGGCGACATCGCGGTCGCCGCAATCGACGACAGCCTGATGACGCGAGATTATTTTCGCGCCGAAGACACCGAAGGCTTGCGCTACTGGATTTATCGCGAGGGCGTCCATCAGCGCGAGGTCATGACCTTCCGCTGGTTTCTGCACGGACTGTTCGCGTGACGGCGGCCTATGCGGAGATTGGCGTCACCACGAATTTTTCGTTCCTGCGTGGCGGATCGCATCCGCAGGACTACATCCACGAGGCGAGCCGACTGCGGCTGCCTGCGGTCGGGATCGCCGACCGCAACACGCTGGCGGGCGTCGTGCGCGCTTACAAGGAGCTTGAAAGCGACAAGCTCGATCACACGCCGCGGCTGCTGATCGGCGCGCGACTCGTCTTCGTCGACGACACGTCAGACATTCTGATCTATCCGCGCGATCGCGCAGCCTATGGGCGGCTCTGCCAATTGCTGACATGCGGCAAACTCGCCGCCGACAAGGGCGATTGCCACCTTCGTCTCGACGATCTTTTGAACTTCGCGCAAGATCAGCTTCTGGTCGTGGTCCCGCCGCATCGCCTCGAAGCGGCCAGCCTGCTGAAGCTTTTGGAGCGCCTGCAACACTGCCGTGCAAACGGCGTTTGGCTCGCGGCGAGTTTGCTGTATCGCGGCAATGACGCCAGGCGGCTTGCCTCGTTGCAGCGGATCGCAGCAAAGGCGCGCGTGCCGATGCTGGCGACCAACGACGTCCTCTATCATCATCCGGCGCGGCGTCCTTTGCAGGATGTGTTGAGTTGCATCCGCGAGAAGGCCACGATCAACAGCATCGGGCGGAAGCTCGAGGCCAACGCCGAACGCCATTTGAAACCTGCGGACGAGATGGTCCGGCTGTTTCGTCAAGCCCCGGACGCGATCACGGAAACCATGCGCTTTGCAGGGCGTATCGAATTCTCGCTCGATCAATTGCAGTACCAATATCCCGACGAACCCGTCCCGTCAGGCAAGACGGCACAGGGACATCTCGAGGATCTGGTCCGCGCTGGCGTCGCCACCTATTTTCCAGACGGCATCAGCGATGCGCTCCGCAAAACGCTCGACAAAGAGCTTCGTCTCATCGCAGAGCTGGACTACGCGCATTACTTTCTCACCGTGCATGACATCGTGTGCTACGCGCGCAGTCAAAATATTCTTTGCCAAGGTCGCGGCTCGGCGGCGAATTCCGCGGTCTGCTTCTTGCTCGGCATGACCTCGGTCAATCCCGTCAAGATCGACCTGTTGTTCGAGCGCTTCATTTCCAAGGAGCGGTTGGAGCCACCCGACATCGACGTCGATTTCGAGCATTCGCGCCGCGAAGAGGTGATGCAATATGTCTATCGACGCTATGGCCGTCATCGCGCCGCTATCATTGCGACCGTCATTCACTATCGTCCGCGCAGCGCGATCCGGGACGTCGGCAAGGCGCTCGGGCTGACCGAAGACGTCACCTCCGCGCTCGCCGACACCGTATGGGGAAGTTGGGGCAAAGGCCTCAACGTCATGCAGGTGAACCAGGCCGGTCTCGATCCGAACAATCCGATGATCGCGCGTGCTGTCGAACTCGCCTGCGAGCTGATCGAGTTTCCACGGCATTTGTCGCAGCATGTCGGCGGCTATGTGCTGACGCAGGATCGTCTCGACAACACCGTGCCGATCGGCAACGCCGCGATGGACGACCGCACCTTCATCGAATGGGACAAGGACGACGTCGATGCG
>JANMAN010000348.1:0-4165 GCA_031359885.1 Tardiphaga sp.
AGAACCCGGAATCTCTTCAAGATGAACACGACCAGATTCCGGGTTCGCATTGTCGGCTTCGCCGAAAATTGCGCCCCGGAATGACAGTGGTTGCGGCTTCTGAATCCGCGTATACTTGTTTCCAATCCGCCTGTTCAAAAACACACCCATCGATCCGAGAGGAAACCCAATGAGCGTCCGCCCCCAGACCAAGGACAAGCCGGCCCCGGTCAGTTTTCTATGGGACGATGCGTTCCTGCTCGACGATCAATTGACCGAAGACGAACGCATGATCCGCGACACCGCGCGGGCCTATGCGCAGGACAAGTTGCTGCCGCGCGTGACCGACGCCTATCTCAATGAGACGACCGACCGCGAAATCTTCAACGAGATGGGCGAGCTCGGGCTGATCGGCGTCACGCTGCCGGAAGATTACGGCTGCGCGAATGCGAGCTACGTCGCTTACGGTTTGATCGCGCGCGAAATCGAGCGCGTCGACTCCGGCTATCGCTCGATGAACTCGGTGCAGACCTCGCTCGTCATGTATCCGATCTATGCGTATGGCGACGAAACCCAGCGCAAGAAATATCTGCCGAAGCTCGCGACCGGCGAATGGGTCGGCTGCTTCGGTCTGACCGAGCCCGATGCCGGCTCCGATCCCGGTGGCATGAAGACGCGCGCCGAGAAAGTCTCCGACGGCTATCGCCTGACCGGCTCGAAGATGTGGATTTCCAATGCGCCGATCGCTGACGTGTTTGTGGTGTGGGCCAAGTCCGCCGCGCACGACAACCAGATTCGCGGCTTCATCCTTGAGAAAGGCATGAAGGGGCTCAGCGCGCCGAAGATCGGCGGCAAGCTGTCGTTGCGCGCGTCGATCACCGGCGAGATCGTGATGGACGGCGTCGTCGTGCCGGAGAGCGCGTTGCTGCCCAACGTCTCGGGCCTCAAGGGTCCGTTCGGCTGCCTCAACCGCGCCCGCTACGGCATCTCATGGGGTGTGATGGGCGCTGCCGAAGATTGCATGCATCGCGCCCGGCAGTACACGCTCGATCGCAAGCAGTTCAATCGTCCGCTCGCGGCGACGCAGCTCGTGCAGAAGAAGCTCGCGGACATGCAGACCGAAATCACGCTCGGGCTTCAAGGCTCGTTGCGCGTCGGTCGGCTGATGGACGAAGGCAAGATGGCGCCGGAAATGATCTCGATCATGAAGCGCAACAATTGCGGCAAGGCCCTCGACATCGCCCGCGCCGCGCGCGACATGCATGGCGGTAACGGCATTTCGATCGAGTATCACGTGATGCGCCACGCGCAGAACCTCGAAACGGTCAATACCTATGAGGGCACGCACGACGTTCACGCGCTGATCCTGGGCCGTGCCATCACCGGCATTCAAGCGTTCGGATAGGGCGTCGATATCCGGGACGTCGTCGCGGCATCATTGACGTCGCCACCCGGCGGGTCCGCACTTCGCGCACCCGGACCGGGTGGCCTAGTATTCTGCGACGTTCGTGTCCGACCGTGACGAGCAACGTGTACTGGATACCCGCCTTCGCGGGTATGACGGCCTCCATCGGCGCAGCTCTGCGGCTCAACGCGAGCGATGAGAAATCCTATGACCGACAATGACGACGTCCCGTTCAACCGCGACTTTCCGCTGAAGCCGGGCGTTGCCGACGAGGTCGTGCCCGGCGTGCGCCGCGTGTTGTGCGACAATCCCTCGCCATTCACGTTCACCGGCACGGTGAGCTACATCGTCGGCCCGGTGACGCCGGGCGGCAACGTCGCGATTATCGATCCCGGTCCGGACAACGAGGCGCATGCGCAAGCGCTGCTCGACGCCGTAAAGGGCGAGCGCGTCACGCATATTTTCGTGACGCATACGCACAAGGATCATTCGCCGAATACCGCACGGATCAAGGCCGCGACCGGCGCGACTGTCTATGCCGAGGGCGTGCATCGCGCCTCGCGGCCGCGTTACGAGAGCGAGACGATTTCGTCGGAGTCAGGGGCCGACCGCGACTTCAAACCCGATGTGATGTTGACAGACGGCGACGTCGTCGAAGGCGACGGTTGGGCGCTCGAAGCCGTCGCCACGCCGGGACACACCGCGAACCACATGGCGTTCGCGTGGCCCGAGAAAAACCTGATCTTCATCGCCGACCACGTGATGGGCTGGTCGACCTCGATCGTCGCCCCGCCCGACGGATCGATGATCGATTACATGGCGTCGCTGGACAAGCTGACCCATCGCGCCGAGGATTTATATCTGCCCGGCCATGGTCCGGAGATTCCGAATGCCGTGCGCTACGTGCGGTTTCTCACGCGGCACCGCAAGGCGCGCGAGGCGTCGATTCTTCATCGCCTCGCCAAGGGCGAAGCGGATATTCCGACGTTGGTGCGCGCGATCTATATCGGGATCGATCCGCGACTCACGGGCGCTGCCGGCTATTCGGTCCTCGCGCATCTGGAAGATTTGGTCGGGCGCGGTGTCGTCGCGACGGACGGCGATCCGGTGATCGGCGGGACGTATAAAATGGCGAGTGGCGAAGAGGATTAGACGAAACCGTTTTCGTTGTTTCTCAAATTCACTTCTTTTTTGTCGCTGCCGCCGCAGGCGTCACGGGCTTCTTCGGTGCGGCCGGGGCCTTGTCGACGGCGGCGTTTATATCCTCGATCAACTTCGTCACGCGCGCGGCGTTGCTGCCGAGGTCGCTCTCGAAATAACGCGACGACGAGCGGATATCGATCTTCGAGCCCTCGCCGTCCGGCTTGATGCGGATCGAGACGTCCTCGCGAAATCCCATGATCGGCGTCCGCGCCACCGCTTCGATGCGCGCGATGCGGCGCGGCGGTTGCGGCGGGCTCTCGTCGATGACCAGCCATTTGCGTTTCTGCACCAGTGCGGCGGCGACCTCGTAGGCGCGCTGGACCGGCACGTCGAGTTCGACGGGCTCGATATCCGGCCACGCCGCCTGCTGCTGTTCGGCCGAATACAGCCCGGCATAGACCGGCGTGTTGGCACCGTCGGTACGCAGCCGCGACAGCTTCTCGTAGCGCGGCGGATCGATCGGATCGGTGGTGATGTCGTGGATCGCCGGCAGCTTGCGATATTGCAGGCCGAGATAGGCGGGATAGGCCAGGACGGCGGCATCGATCACGAAGGCGAGTACGATGCGGCTCATGCCGCGCGATCCGTTGTGCCAGATCATCGCGAAGGCGGCGAGGCCGACTAGGATCGACAATGCGGCGCAGGCCAGCGCACCGAAGAACGTCGCCAGTGCCGGTTTGACGTCGAGGAAGCCGAACCGCACGATGAAGATCGAGACGAGCGCCGCGACCGCCGCGAACACCGCGAGCCGCCGCGACCACGACGCCAGCGCCGACACCGGCTCGGCTTGGTAGGGCGCGTTGAAACGTCGGGCGCGGGCCATCGTCGCAATCTGTTTGTCGAATGCCCGCTAGGCCCATGCCACGGTGCATTGGCGTGCTTGAGACCACGACGCGCCTTGAAATTCAAGCCGGCCGAATGGACTTGCCGACCGCTTATGCCGCCGTTAGCGTCGGGATCTTGTCGATTTCCTTTGCCAAAAGAAGCTCGGCCACATGGAGATCAAACCTGCGCTGCAGATTGATCCAGAAGTCCGGCCCGTTGCCGAGCAGTTTTCCGATCCGAAGCGCCATCTGTGGCGTGATCGGCTGCTTCTCGGACAGGATGTCATGGAGCGTCTGCCGCGATACGCCAAGCAATGCGGCGATTTCTGTTTTGGTGCGACCGATGGCGGGCAGAACGTCTTCGCGCAGCATCTCGCCGGGGTGCATCGGCTTCAACGTCGTGGGACGGCGCTTCGACATCAGTGATAGTCCTCTAGATCAACCTCGGTGGCATCCTCGTCGGACCAGCCGAAAGTGATCCTGTAATTTTCGTTGGCCCAGACGGAAAAACGGCCGGCTGGCATGGCCTTGATGGCCACCCGAAGTTCATGTTCGGAGGGAGCGGTACAAATGGAATAATTGCGCCTCAGCTCCTCACCTTGCAGGGTTTTCCTGATAGTGATATTTTGACCCTGTTCGAATAGAAAATCTTTTTCAAGATCCTGGGGGATATCAAAAGCCACGGAAACACAGTCATCCGTTTCTTTTCGGATATCCTTTACTGTTAGTTTGTGAAAATGAAGTGCCATCGATT
>JANMAN010000370.1:0-6350 GCA_031359885.1 Tardiphaga sp.
CATCGATGCCGACTATGTGGTGGAGCCGGATTGGCTGAAGGATCTGGTGCCGGTTTTCGCCGACCCCAGCGTCGGCTTGGTGCAGGCGCCGCAGGACCATCGCGACGGCGACCGTTCCCTGATGCATTACATCATGAACGGCGAATACGCCGGCTTCTTCGACATCGGCATGGTCCAGCGCAACGAGGCCGACAGTGGGGTCGTCGAAGGCCGGCACCAAATCTCTCAACCAGTCCGGCGTGACCACGTAATCCGCGTCGATGATGCCGATGATCTCCGCATCAACGGCGGTACGCGCCATCGCGATGCGCAGTGCGCCGGCTTTGAAGCCCTCGACCTTCTCGGCGTTGATGAACTTGAAGCGCTCGCCGAGCATCCGGCAGTGATCCTGGATCGGCAGCGTGAAGGCCGGGTCGGGCGTGTTGTTGATGATCACCACGCATTCGAAGTTCGGATAATCGAGCGCGGCCACCGCATCGAGCGTCAGCTTGAGCATCTCCGGCGGCTCGCGATAGGCCGGGATGTGGATCGATACTTTCGGCGGCAAGACTTGCGGCGGAGACGTGCCGTCGGCGGCGTCGCGGCTGGAGACCAGCACGGGCGTCGCCGCGGCCGACAAGGAGCGTACCGGCACGGGCGGGCCGAGATGCTTGACGGTGCCGGGCAAGAGGCGGCTCGGCTTGCGGCCGAACGCGATCGCCGCGATCTCCTCGATCCGCGCCATCGCGATCAGAATCAGCGGCACCAGCAAGATGAGGCCGAGCGTCAGCGCGAAGGCGGAGCCGAAGATAAAATAATGCCCGTTCCAGTAACTGAAGATGGTCGCAACCCACGCACCGACACCGTTGGCGGCGGCCGACAGCAAAAGCGCCTGCATCGGCGTCGGCATCACCAGCCGCAGGATCGGCAGCGACAACAATATGCCGACCATCACGGCGATTGTCGCGAGCTTCCAGAAATCCTGTTTCACGACCGGACCGGTCCAGGCGAATTTGGGCTCGCGGTCGGCGTTGAGGATGCCCCAATACGGACCGACGCCGCCCTCGAAATACTTCCAGGGCTGATCGATCGCTTCGACGATGTTGTATTCCATGCCGATCTGATCGGCGCGGCTGACGAAATTGCGCAGCGTCACGGCCTGTTCGAACGCGCCGGGCACCGCACTTTTCAGATTGTAGCCGGAACTCGGCCAACCGAACTCCGCGATCACGATGCGCTTGCCGGGGAAGGCGTCGCGCAGCTTCTGATAGATGATCATCGCCTGATCGACGGCCTGCTTGTCCGAGAAGCCTTCCCAATAGGGCAGGATGTGTGCGGCGATGAAATCGACCGACGAGGCCAATTCCGGATAGTCGATCCAGATGTTCCAGATCTCGCCGGTCGTGACGGGCACGTTGACCTGGCTCTTGACCTTCTGGATCAGCTTGATGAGGTCTTCGACCTTCTGCTCGCCGCGGTAGATGGTCTCGTTGCCGACGACGACGCCGTTGACGTTGCCGTTGCGCTTGGCGAGATCGACGGCCGCGACCATTTCGCGCTCGTTGCGGTCGACGTTCTTGTCGATCCACGCGCCGACCATGACCTTGAGGCCGACCTCGTTGGCGATCGGCGGCACCAGCTCGACGCCGCCGGTGGACGAATACAGACGGACCGCGCGTGTCAGCGGCGCGAGCGTCTTCAGGTCGTTACGGATTTTCTCGGCTGTCGGAATGTTGTCGACGTCGGGATGCCCGGTGCCGTCAAACGGCGCGTAGGACACGCTCGGCAACTGGCCCCGGAAATCAGGCGCGTCCTGTTTTTCGCGAAAGATTCCCCAGAGCGCGGCGTGAGCGGCGGTAACGAGCAACAAGACGGCGACGACGGCACGCATCGACTAACCATGAGGGGCGAAATGACCCGGCAATGGACCCGTCCCCTAGGCCCGACCGGACACCGGCAAAGATCAGATTATCCAGACCGCGACAGGAAACAAGTTACTGCTATATCCCATTTATCCGACGCGATGTCGTTTTGAGGGCAGCGCACAAATAAAGGCGCGCGCCCTCAGGTGTTCCAACGGCGTGCCGATTTATTTGCAGCGCTATTTCTGTTCGGTCGGCGCGGGCACAGGCGTTGAACTGGCTGGCGCGGGTGTCGCGGCCGGACCAGCCGGCGTTGTACCTGCTGCGGCCGGCGGCGCATTCGTGGCGCTCTGAGGCTGGGCGTTCGGATTGATCCAGCAGGCGTGGACGCGGCTATTGAGGCTGTCAGGCTGCTTCGGATCGATCGCGCCGAATTTCACGAGGCAGCGGAAGGTCGCCTGCACATGGCCGCCGGGGCAGCCGAAGCGGTCGTACAAATCGAGATGGCGGAAGGCCGTGTCGAGATCGTCCCGCCACATCAGCACCACGACGCGACGGCCGAGCCAGACGCATTCGGGATTGCCGGCAGGACCGTTGATTGCCTGGGCGGCTTCGACGAACTCGTCGCTCTTGCGCTGGCTTTCGCGGGCGACATCGGCCGGGGAGGGCGGCTGGTTCGGGCCGGATGGCTGCTTGGCCTGATCCTGCTGCGCGAATGCACCGCCGGCACCAACGACCCATGCGACGCTCAGCACCGCAAGACCACGCATCAAACCCAACAGCAGACGACGCATATGTTCTCCAACGTACTCTGTATCGACGGCCCGATGCGGATCAGGTTTCATGCCGAATAAATAGGTCTCCAATGCGGCGGAGACACCCGATTGCCATGACGGAGATTTGGATTTTTGTCCAGCGATACGCTTAGTTTATCGAATTTTCGTAAAGTCACCGCCAAGACAAAAGCATTTCAGATTGAACCAACAAATCAAAACAAGCGCCGTCATTCCGGGGCATCCACATTGCGCATTCTTGCGCGATGTGGATGCCCCGGAATCCATACTCCCTGCAGGGGTTATGGATTCCGGGCCTGCGTCACTCTTGTCGGCTCGCCGACGTCGAGTTGCCGCATCCCGGAATGACGGAGAGCCAGCGATCAGCCGATCCGATCGCGCGACCGATTCCGAGTAGACCGAACGCCGCACTTGGCTTATCGCCTGCGAACGGTTAATCGGGCGTACAATTTCGGAAGGATGGGACCGATTTCTTTTCGCACGCCGCTGGCGCTTCTCGTTCTCTCCTTAGGGCTGATAGCCGCGCTGTGGTGGTGGTTGGCAACGCCGATCTCCTTGGCGCGTGCCCCGATCGATCCCGCCGCCAAACTCGAATGCGTGTCCTATGCGCCGTTCCGCGGCGAACAGACGCCCCTCGATCCGACGACGATGATCCCGCCGGAACAGATCGCGCAGGATCTGAAGCAGCTCGCCGAAATCTCCAAATGCGTGCGGACGTATTCGACCGAGAACGGCCTCGACAAGGTGCCTGAACTGGCAGCGCAGATTCCCGGCCTGAAAGTGCTGCAAGGCATTTGGCTCGGCTCGACGCGGCTGAAGAATTTGCAGCAGATCGCGGCCGTGGTCGAACTGACCAAGCAATATCCGACCGTCATCACCGGCGTGATCGTCGGCAACGAGGTGTTGCTGCGCGGCGAGATGACGGCGGCCGATCTGGTCGGCAACATCCGCGCGGTCAAGTCGCAGGTGAAGGTGCCCGTCACTTACGCCGACGTGTGGGAATTTTGGCTGAAGAACCGCGAACTTTATGACGCGGTCGATTTCGTCACCATTCACATTCTGCCATATTGGGAGGACTTCCCGATCCGCGCGAAATTCGCCGCCAACCATTTGGACTCGATCCGCAAGCGCGTGGCCGTGGCATTCCCGAACAAGGAAATCCTGATCGGCGAGACCGGCTGGCCGAGTGCCGGACGGATGCGCGACGGTGCGCTGCCGTCGCGCGCCAGCCAGGCGCGCGTGGTGTCCGAGATTCTCGACCTCGCCAAGAAGGAAAACTTTCGCGTCAATCTGATCGAGGCCTACGACCAGCCATGGAAGCGCGCGCTGGAAGGCACCGTCGGCGGCTACTGGGGGCTGTTCGACGCCGGCCATCGCGGCGTGAAATATCCCGCCGGCGTGCCGGTCTCGGATTATCCGCGCTGGAAGACGCTGATGGCGGCGGGCTTTCTGTTGAGCATCGTGACCTTCGCTGCCGCGATGGTGACGCTCCGCCGCCGGCCATGGCCGCCGCGGCTGGCGTCATGGATCGCGGTCTTCCTGATGGCGACCACCGGCGGCGCGCTGCTCGGCATCGCCGTCGAGCGGATGTTGGTCGAAAGCTACGGCGTCGGCGGCTGGATGCGCTGGGGCCTGTTTCTGGCCACCGGCATTCTCGCGCCGCCGCTCTGCGCCAACGCGCTGATGTCGGGACGCCCGTTGCCGGCGTTCCTCGATCTGTTCGGGCCACGCGAGACCCGCACCGGGCAGGCGTTGACGGTCGTGCTCGGTCTCAATTTGCTGACGGCGACGATGCTTGGCGTCGAATCGGCGTTGGGCTTCGTGTTCGACCCGCGCTACCGCGACTTTCCGTTCGCGCCGTTGACGATGGCGGTGGTGCCGTTCGCCGTTTTGATGTTACTGAACCGGCCAAAGGTCGGCATTCGCCCGATCGCGGAAGCCGTGTTCGCGGGCGTCTTCGTCGTGTCGGCGGTCTATGTTGCCTTTAACGAAGGGCCGGACAACTGGCAGTCGCTCTGGACTTGCGCCGTGTTCGCGCTGTTCGGGATTACGCTGTGGCGGGCGCGGGTCGCGCAAAGCCAAGAATAAGCAGCCCGATCGCGACGCCCGACAGGCCGATGTTATAAAGCACGATGCCGAAACCGGCGCAGATCAGGCCGGCGGTCAACGTTACGATCGACGGCCGCATGACGTGCAGCACAGCGATCACCACACCCGCGATTCCGAACACGGAATTCTTGAACAGCGCGGTCACCATCGTGCGCGTCTTGCACATCATGGTCGGCAGGCCGCCGTCGCAGGCCAAGGCGAATGTCGAGAATTCGATCGTGAGGTAGCGCAGATAGAGCGCATAGCCGACGGTGACGAAGCCGACGATCAGGAGCCACTGGACCTGAAACGGCGAAAGCCTGAAGGGATGTTTTTTCATCGGGCCGTTATGCGGGTTGTTGGCGGGCCAGACAAGACGGTGAGCGGTTTACCCGCGCAGCAAAGGCGGGCGCGCCGCCGGTTCCGCCGTGGGAGCCGGCTGTTGCACCGGTTTGACCGGCTTCGGTCTGCGCTTGATGACGACGGGTTTCGGGGCCGCCGCCGGCGGCGCGATCGATCCGTCGCCGGTCAGCGCGAGGCGCTGGCCATCATAGGGTGCGGGCTCGCAAAGACGCCCGGCCGGCAGCGCCGCGCAGATTTGCGCCGCCGAATTCGCGTCGCGCAGCGGCCCCGCGACCAGCCGCAGTTGCATGCCGCCGACGCCGGGGCGTTCCTTGACGACGATCAACGGCCGCAGCGACGCCAGCGCCGGATGCGCCGTGCTGATCTGCCGCCACAGCGCGCGCAGCCCATCGACGGACGGCGCGATGCCGAGGTCGATGCCGAACTCGGTACGCGGGACGGGGACCGCGGCGGCTTCGTCGCTCGGCGCGCTCGCGACCATCATGGGCGGCCCGGCGTCGAGCTTGGTGGCGGACGGGTCGGGCGGGGCCATCAAGGATTTCGACGCCATCAACGGCATCGTCGGGGTCGGCTTCTGCGGCTCAGCGGGCGGCGCGCTGGCGACGGGTGCCGTGGCCGGCGGTGGCTCGACGGGCGTGACCGGCTGGCGGGCGGCGGCGGCCTGCCGGCCGATCGAGCCGGTGACGGAATCCAG
Organism: Tardiphaga sp.; assembly: GCA_031359885.1. Taxonomy (GTDB): domain Bacteria; phylum Pseudomonadota; class Alphaproteobacteria; order Rhizobiales; family Xanthobacteraceae; genus Tardiphaga. The sequence continues at coordinate 5,781 of JANMAN010000370.1, forward strand.
CCCCTGTTCGAGCGTGCTGACGCGCGAATAGAGCCGATCGCGATCGCTGTTCAAGGTTTCCACGGCGGATGCCAGCCGCTTCGAATCGCTCATGGTCTGCTGGCTGAGCATCTGGACCTGTCGTGCCTGAACGGCGAGGTCGGCTGCGGCGATCTCGTCGCGACGAATCTTCAGCGACGATTGATTGACCAGCATTGCCAGCACGACCGCCGAGAGCGCGGCGAAGCTCCATCCGCCGAGCCGCAAATAGGTCCGGCGGTCGAAGTGATTCTCATCGGCCAGCAGCGTGCCATGAGCGCGGTCGGCCTCTGGCGCTCCGGCGCGATCGCGTTTCCTGCTCATGGTACGAGTTCGGCCCCCCTGCGGCCTGCGACGAATCACGCCACGACAATATCAGCAACGGCGCGTGGCCCTAAGCGCGTGCGGGCGATGCAGGCCAGGTTTCCGTCTTCGGCGAAACACTTTAAGAGATTTGTTTAGAGTTTTAATGTCGGGCGGCCAAACACGCACGGTCTCACCTTTCCCCGCTTGCGGGGAGAGGTCGGAGCGATGCGCAGCATCGTCTCCGGG
>JANMAN010000408.1:0-2261 GCA_031359885.1 Tardiphaga sp.
CACATGACCAGCGATACCACCTACACGCCACCGAACGTCTGGCAGTGGAATAAGGACAATGGCGGTCGGTTCGCCAACATCAACCGGCCGATCGCGGGCGCGACGCACGAGAAGGATCTGCCCGTCGGAAAGCATCCGTTGCAGCTTTATTCGCTGGCGACACCGAATGGCGTCAAAGTCACCGTCATGCTGGAAGAGTTGCTCGCGCTCGGCCATGCCGGGGCGGAATACGACGCCTGGTTGATCGAGATCGGCAAGGGCGATCAGTTCGGCAGTGGCTTCGTCGCGGCGAATCCGAACTCGAAGATTCCCGCACTGATAGATCACAGCGGCGACAAACCGCGCCGCGTGTTCGAGTCCGGATCGATCCTCCTTTATCTGGCAGACAAGTTCGGCGCTTTTCTCCCGAAGGATGCCGATGGTCGTACCGAAGCGTTGAACTGGCTGTTCTGGCAGATGGGCAGCGGGCCTTATCTCGGCGGCGGCTTCGGTCACTTCTATGCCTATGCGCCGACCAAGATCGAATACGCGATCGATCGCTTTGCGATGGAAACCAAACGCCAGCTCGACGTGCTCGATCGCCATCTCGCCGACAACGAGTACATGGCAGGCCACGATTACTCGATTGCCGATATGGCGATCTGGCCGTGGTACGGCGCGCTGGCGAAAGGCTTGCTGTACGGCGCGTCCGGCGAGTTTTTGCAGGTGCAGGATTACAAGCACGTCGTCCGCTGGACGGACGCCATCGGCGCACGGCCGGCGGTGAAACGCGGACGTATGGTCAACCGCATGCAGGGCGATCCGGCCAGCCAATTGCGCGAACGCCATGATGCCGGCGATTTCGACACCCGAACGCAGGATAAAATCGGAGACGAGACGCCGGCGACATGAGCGATCCCGAAGATCGCTTCGTCCAGTCGCACGGCTTGCGTCTGCACTATGTCGACTGGGGCAACACGGACGCGCCGCCGCTTGTGTTGGTTCATGGCGGCCGCGATCACGCGCGCAGTTGGGATGCGATCGCGCGCGCGTTGCAGCCGCAGTTTCATGTGATGGCGCCGGATTTGCGTGGCCACGGCGATTCCGAGTGGGCGACAGGGAGCAGCTACAGCCTTGCCGATAATGTCTACGACCTGACGCATCTTGTCCCTGCGGGACGCGAGACTGTTCTGGTCGGGCATTCTTTTGGCGGCATGATCGCAATGGCCTTTGCCGGCACGTTCCCGGAACGGGTCTCGCGCTTGGCGGTCCTCGACGGCGCGTTTCTGCCCGGCACCTCGGCATCGATCGACGTGCAGATGGCGCAATGGATCGGGCAGATCGACAAGGTGTCGCGCACGATCCCGCGGCGCTTTCCGAGCGTCGAGAACGCCGCCGAACGCATGGCCGCTCACAACAAAAGGCTGACGCCGGAGCAGGCGCTGCATCTGGCCCGTCATGCGGTCAAGAGCAATGCCGACGGCACGTTCAGTTGGAAATACGATCCGTATCAGACCGTCCGCGCACCCTACCGCTTGTCGCAGGACGACTACATCGCACTGTGGTCGCGCATCGCATGCCCGACGCTGGTGTTATGCGCCGGCGACAGTTTCATTCCGGATGTCGAGAAGGCCGGCATCTTCAAGCATTTCAAGCACGCGACGCAGCAGATGATCGCGGACGCGGGCCACTGGCTGCATCACGACAAACCGGATGCGGTTATCGCCGCGCTGCGGGCGTTTCTCGATTGATTGCTTGAGTCTGTCTGACAAGCGCACGGCCACTATCCGCTCGTCCCCGCGAACGCGGGGACCCAGACTTTTTGGCTGAGCTGTCGTTCTGGATACCCGCTTTCGCGGGTGTGAGCGGAATGGCGCGAGTTGCACTTCCATTACGTCCCATCAACAAAAAAGCCGGCGTTGCCGCCGGCTTTCGTCGTTATCGTCTTTGCTGAAGCAAACTCAGTACGCTGCTTCCAGCGCGGCCTGTTCCTGCTTCGCGATCGTGCCCTTCACGGCGGTCTGCACCTTCTCGAACGCGCGAACCTCGATCTGACGCACGCGTTCGCGCGAGACGCCGAACTCGGTCGCGAGGTCTTCGAGCGTCATCGGATCGTCCGAAAGACGACGCGCTTCGAAGATACGCTTTTCGCGCGGGTTCAACACGCCGATCGCGCCGTTCAAAGCCTGCCGACGATGATCGAGCTCCTCGTGCTCGGCCATGACGGCTTCCTGCGTCGGGGCATGATCGACCAGCCAGTCCTGCCACTCGCCGGCTTCGCC
>JANMAN010000420.1:0-2516 GCA_031359885.1 Tardiphaga sp.
GCCAGACGAGCAGCGGTCGTAGCAACGAGTTAAAGCCGAAGTTCCGCGTCATCCTGAGGTGCTTGCCTAATCGCGCGCTTTCGCGATCAGGCAAGCCTCGAAGGATGGCTGCCAGCCGTCGTCCTTTGAGGCTCGCCCGTCTTTACGGCGGATAAGTTGCCCCAAACTTTAAGGCCTCTTTCCGTTGCCGGCTCGCACCTCAGGATGACGGCGCCCGCCCTCACTGCATCGCGGAGATTTTGATTCCGGTCGGTCCGAGAATGACCACGAACAGCACTGGCAGGAAGAACAGGATCATCGGCACGGTGAGCTTCGGCGGTAGCGCCGCAGCTTTCTTCTCCGCCTCGTTCATGCGCATGTCGCGATTTTCCTGCGCCATGACGCGCAGGCTGGTCCCGAGCGGTGTGCCGTAACGCTCGGATTGCTGCAGCGACAAACATACCGATTTGACGCCGTCGAGGCCCGTGCGATTGGCCAAGTTTTCATAGGCGACCTTGCGGTCCGGCAGATAGGACAACTCGGCGGTGGTCAGAGAGAGTTCTTCCGCCAGCGCTACCGATTGCGATCCGATCTCGATGCTGACCTTCCGGAAGGCGGCTTCGATCGACATGCCCGACTCAATACAGATCAGCAGCAGATCGAGCGCATCAGGGAATGCGCGCCGGACCGACAATTGCCGTTTTGTAATCGCGTTTTTCAGAAATATCATCGGGGCCTGCATGCCCGCATAAGCCGCAGCGAGGCAGATGCCGATTTTGACCGGCGTCGACTGCTGCATATGGGAGATCGCGAAGACATAAACGATCGCGCCGCCAAAAAACAAAATCGGCATAATCATTCGGAAAAACAGAAACGTCATATACGGCGCTTGCCCGCGATAACCAGCCATCACCAGCTTGTCGCGCGCAGCTTCCTGCGCGACCCATTTGCCGAGATTGAAATCTTGCACGACCTTGCTGACGATCTGCTTCGGCGCCTGCCGTAGCGACGCTTTCTCGGTCTTCTGCAGTCGCTCGCGCTCGCGCTGGCGGATGCGCTCCCGCTCGCTCGCGACGACCTTCATCCGTTTGTTCAAGCCGTCGCCGGCGAATAACGGCGTGATGAGCGAATAGACGGTCGCAGAGGCGGCGATCGCCGCCAGCATCATCGTCATGAAGCGCGCGTCGTGCAGTTTATCGACGAGGATCTCGATCATGGCGCACCCATCAGAAGTCGAAGTTGATCATTTTCTTCATGACCAGAATGCCCATCGTCATCCACACGACGCAGCCGACCAACATCAATTGCCCGGTCGGGTGGGTCCATAGCAGCGAGATGTAATCTGGCGTCGACAGATAGACGAGCAGCATCACGATCGGCGGCAGCGAACCGATGATGCCGGCCGAGGCCTTGGCCTCCATCGACATCGCCTGGATCTTCTCCGCCATCTTTTTACGATCGCGCAAAACCTTAGAGAGATTTCCGAGCGCCTCGGAGAGGTTGCCGCCGGATTTTTGTTGGATCGCGATGACGATGCCGAAGAAGTTGGCTTCCGGCAAAGGCATACGGTCGAACAAACGCGAACATGCTTCGCCAAGCGGCATGCCGATCGCCTGGGTTTCGATGATGGCGTTGAACTCGCTCTTCAGCGGCTCCGGCGCGTCGGCCGCGACCACCTTGAGGGAGTCGAACAGCGGCAGGCCCGCCTTGATGCCACGCACGATGACATCCACCGCATCCGGCAGCGCCTTGATGAACTTCTTTTCACGGCGCTTTTTCAAGTAACCGAGCAACCAGCGCGGAACACCGAAGCCGGCGGCGAAGGCGAGGCCGATCGACCCCATCAACACGCCGCCGAAACCGCTCGGTGGAGGCTCCCGGCCGGGTTCGACCAGAACTTGCGTTCGCGTTCCCACAGGAGTGCCGGCGGCATCCTTTGCCGTCACGTTCAGATCGTATTTGCCCGACGGCCATTGTTTGCCGTCGGTGCCGAAACCGCGCCAGTTGAATGTTTGACTCGCGGCCGCGGACACAAAGAGTTTGCCGTTAAAGGCGGTCTGCCCGTCGGCTGCAACGACCGTCATGTCGGCGGTCGCATCTTTCGCAACAGAAATCAGCCAGATTGCCGTGCCGTTTTCGAGTTGGGCGGTCTTGGTGTCCGTAACGGTGCGGCCCTGGATGATCTGCGGCTGCTGGCGCGAAATCAGCGCCAAAAGGCTGCCGTTGAAGATCATCGGGGACAAGAAACCGATCACCGCCAGGATCGCCGATATCACGATGAATTTCTTGGTGGTCCAGTCGAGACCCGCCTGGGTCAACCTCGTCGAGAGCGCGACCTTCTTCGCTTTCTGCTGACGCGCCTCGACCTCTTTCAACGTGCCTTCGACCTGCTCGCGACGTGACCGCTGCGTCTTGTCGATCTGCCGCGCCGCAGGTTCTGTCCGGGCGACGGAGGAGCGGCGCGCTTCGGCCTTCTTCTCGCCGCACAGCGAGGGATAGACGAACACATACGCGATTCCGCCCACGGCGGTCGCCGC
>JANMAN010000468.1:0-1705 GCA_031359885.1 Tardiphaga sp.
TGCAGGGCACGATCGCCAGCCTCGATGTCGCCGAGGGCGATCTGGTGCGGCCGGGCCAACAGATCGCCGTGATGGAATCGATGAAAATGGAGCACCTCGTCACGGCCGTGTCGGGAGGCAGGATCGCCGCGCTCGCGGCCAAGGACGGCGACATGCTGATGCAAGGCGATGCGATCGTATTTATCGCGCCTGAAAGCATGGACCACGCGGCGGCAGAAGCGGAAGCGGAATTCGACCTCGACCATATTCGCCCCGACTTGGCGGACCTGATCGAACGGCGCGCCATTACGCACGACGAAAATCGCCCAATCTCGGTCGCGCGGCGGCGCAAGACCAATCAGCGTACGGCGCGCGAGAACATCCTGCATCTCGTCGATGATGGCTCCTTCACCGAATACGGCGCGCTCGCGATCGCCGCGCAGCGCCGCCGCCGCAAGGTCGACGATCTCATCGATAACACGCCCGCCGACGGTTTGATCACCGGCGTCGCCACCGTCAATGCAAATGACTTCGGCCCGCACGGAGCGCGCTGCATGGTCATGTCCTATGACTACACCGTGCTCGCCGGTACGCAGGGTCATATGAACCACAAGAAGATCGACCGGATGCTGACGCTGACCGAGCAATGGCGGCTGCCGCTGGTGTTCTACGCTGAGGGCGGCGGCGGACGACCCGGCGATACCGACCGTCTCGGCATGACCGGACTCGACGGGCACAGCTTCACGCAGTTCGCGCGACTGTCGGGTCTGGTGCCTGTGATCGGCGTGGTGTCTGGCTATTGCTTCGCTGGCAATGCGGCGATGCTCGGCTGTTGCGATGTTATCATCGCGACCAAGAACGCATCGATCGGAATGGGCGGCCCGGCCATGATCGAAGGCGGCGGACTCGGCGTCTATCATCCGGCCGAAGTCGGGCCGGTGTCGTTTCAATCACCGAACGGCGTCGTCGACATTCTGGTCGAAGATGAAGCCGACGCCACGGTGGCCGCGCAGAAATATCTGTCATACTTTCAGGGGTCGCTAAAGGACTGGGCGGCGCCGGACCAGCGCCAACTGCGTCGTGCGATCCCTGAAAATCGTCTGCGGGTCTATGACATCCGCTCGGTGATCGACGGTCTCGCCGATATCGGCTCGGTTCTGGAATTGAGGCGTGATTTCGGCGTCGGCATGGTTACCGCATTCATTCGGATCGAAGGACGACCGTTTGGGCTGATCGCCAACAACTCAAAACATCTCGGCGGTGCAATCGATGCAGATGCGGGCGACAAGGCCTCGCGCTTTCTGCAGCTCTGCGATGCGTTCGACATTCCGATCGTGTCGCTTTGCGATACGCCGGGCTTCATGGTTGGGCCAGAAGCTGAAAAGACTGCGATCGTGCGCCACGTCGCGCGCATGTTCGTTACCGGCGCATCGATCACCGTTCCGTTGTTCGGCATTGTCCTGCGAAAGGGCTATGGCCTTGGTGCGCAGGCGATGATCGGGGGCGGCTTTCATGCATCGTTCTTCACCGTTGCATGGCCAACGGGCGAATTCGGAGGCATGGGTCTGGAAGGCTACGTGCGCCTCGGCTTCCGCAAAGAAATGGAAGCGATTGCTGATCCGTCCGAGCGCGAGGCGTGGTACCAAGCCAAGGTCGCGGAGCTTTACGCCAACGGTAAAGCGACCTCGATTGCATCTGTGCTCGAGATCGATGACGTCATCGATCC
>JANMAN010000469.1:0-4551 GCA_031359885.1 Tardiphaga sp.
ACCAGCTTGCCCGCCGGCAGCAGCAGCACCAACGCACCCGTGATGACGAGCAACGCGACAGCCATCGCGGTGACGACGCCGGTCGATTGTTGGCCGCGAAACGCGCCGATCAACAGCAGCACCATGCTGCCGCCCGCGAGCACCAACTCCGGCAGGATCGGCAGCAATGAATAACCGGCCATTTCAAAAGTCATTTTATGATCCTGTCGCGCTCCGCCTTACGGCAGCGCGGCTGCCTTCACGGCTGACGCCGCGGTGGAATAATTGGTCACGAGTTGCTGGATCGACGCCGCCGACATGTCGAGCACCGGCTTGGGGTACACGCCGAGCGCGATCGTCAGAATCAACAGCGGCACCAGCGTCAGGCTTTCGCGCCACGTCAGATCTTTGATCGAGGCGAGCGACGGCTTGGTCAATGTGCCGAACACCACCTTGCGATAAAGCCACAGCGCATAGGCCGCCGACAGGATGACGCCAAGCGTCGCGAAGGTCGCGGTCGCCACGGACACTTTGAACGTGCCGAGCAGCGTCATGAATTCGCCGACGAATCCGGAGGTGCCCGGCAAGCCGACATTGGCCATCGTGAACACCATGAAGATCAACGCATAGATCGGCATGCGATTGACGAGGCCGCCATAGGCCGCGATCTCGCGCGTATGCATGCGGTCGTAGACGATGCCGACGCAGAGAAACAGCGCGCCCGAGACGACGCCGTGCGAGATCATCTGAAAGACGCTGCCGGCAACGCCCTGCGTGTTGCCGGCGAAGATGCCCATCGTGACGAAGCCCATATGCGCGACGGACGAGTAAGCGATCAGCTTCTTGATGTCCTCCTGCATCAGCGCCACCAACGACGTGTAGACGATGGCGATGGCGGAGAGCGTGAATACCAGCGGCGTGAAATACACCGACGCGTCCGGAAACATCGGCAGCGAAAACCGAAGGAAACCGTAGCCGCCCATCTTGAGCAAAATCGCTGCAAGCACGACGGAGCCCGCCGTCGGTGCTTCGACATGCGCGTCGGGCAACCAGGTGTGGACTGGCCACATCGGCATCTTCACCGCGAAGGACGCGAAGAACGCCAGCCATGCCCAGGTCTGAAGATTGCGCGGCACGGCGGTTTGCATCAGCGTCGGAATATCGGTGGTGCCGGCATTCCAATACAGCGCCATGATCGCGAGCAGCATCAGCAGCGAGCCGGCAAGCGTGTAGAGGAAGAACTTGAAAGAGGCATAGACGCGGCGCGGCCCGCCCCAGACGCCGATGATGAGGAACATCGGGATCAACCCGCCCTCGAAGAACAGATAGAACAGCACCAGATCGAGCGCCGAGAAGGTGCCGATCATTAGCGTTTCCAAAAACAGAAACGCCATCATGTATTCGCGCACACGCGTCGTGATCGATTTCCAGCTCGCGACGATGCAAAACGGCATCAACGCGGTGGTCAGGATCACGAAAGGCAGCGAAATCCCGTCGACGCCGACATGATAGCCGATGCCGTTCGCGAGCCATTGCGCCTTCTCGACGAATTGAAATCCGGGGATTGCCGTGTCGAAGCGCGCGACCAAAATCAGCGACACGCCGAAGGTGATCAGCGTGGTCCACAGCGCGATCCAGCGCGCATTGCCGCGCGCCGCCTCGTCGTCGCCGCGGCTGAGATAAATCAAAATCGCGCCGAGCACCGGCAGGAAGGTGACGACCGATAGGATCGGCCAGGTCACGACAGAAACGGCCGTCATTACTGGCCCCCCAGGCCGAAGATGAACCAGGTGATGAAGCCGGCGACGCCGATCAGCATGGCGAAGGCGTAGTGATAGAGATAACCGGTCTGCACCTTGACGACGCCGCGCGTGATGTCGAGCACGCCGGCCGCGATGCCGTTCGGGCCGAAGCCGTCGATGACGCGGCCATCGCCCTGCTTCCATAAAAACCGCCCGAGCCATTTGGCGGGCCGCACGAAGATCACGTCGTAGAGTTCATCGACGTACCATTTGTTGAGCAAGAACTGATACAGCCCCTGATGCTGGCCGGCGAGTTCGGCCGGCAAATACGGTCGGCGGATGTAGAACAGCCACGACACCGCGAAGCCGAGCGCCATCATCACCGTCGGCAAGAAGGCGATGGTGTGCGGAATGTGATGCATCTCGTCGATGATGCCGGGCTTCATCTTCAGCGACTCGCGGAAGAACTCCTCGATGCCGTGGCCCGCGAACAATTCCTTGAACGGAAATCCCGCCGCAAACGAACCGACCGCGAGCACGCCGAGCGGCACCAGCATCCAATACGGCGCTTCATGCGCGGCATCGGCGTGCTTCTGATCGTGCGGCGTGCCGTGGAAGGTCTTGAAGATCAGCCGCCACGAATAGAACGAGGTCAGGCCGGCGGCGATGACCGTCATCAGGAAGGCGTAGAACCCGAAAGGGTTGTTCGCGACATAAGCGGCTTCGATGATCGCATCCTTGGAGAAGTAGCCGGCGGTGAGCGGGAAGCCCGTCAGCGCCAACGTGCCGATCACCATCGTCACATACGTGTAGGGAATCTTGCGCCACAGCCCGCCCATGTTGCGGATGTCCTGCTCGTGGTGCATCGCGTAGATCACCGCGCCCGAGCCCAAGAACAACAGCGCCTTGAAGAACGCGTGCGTGAACAGATGGAACATGGCGACCGAATAGGCCCCTGCTCCCAGTGCGACGAACATGTAGCCGAGCTGCGAGCACGTCGAGTAAGCGACGATGCGCTTGATGTCGTTTTGCACCAGGCCAACGGTCGCGGCGAAGAACGCCGTGGTCGCGCCGAACAGCATCACGACGGCTTGCGCATTCGGGGCGGCCTCGAACAATGGCGACAGCCGCGCCACCATGAACACGCCTGCGGTCACCATGGTCGCGGCATGAATCAGCGCCGACACGGGCGTCGGGCCTTCCATCGCGTCCGGCAGCCAGGTGTGCAGCAGGAATTGCGCGGACTTGCCCATCGCGCCCATAAACAGCAACAGGCAGGTCAGCGTCAGCGCGTCGGCGTTCCAGCCAAGAAAGTTGATGGTCTTGCCGGACAGGCCGGGGATGCCGGCGAAGATGGTGTCGAAATCGGTCGAGCCGATCAGCATGAAAATCGCGAAGATGCCGAGCGCGAAACCGAAATCGCCGACGCGGTTGACGACGAAGGCTTTGATCGCGGCAGCGTTGGCGGACGGTTTCTTGAACCAGAACCCGATCAGCAGATAGCTCGCGAGACCGACGCCCTCCCAGCCGAAGAACAATTGCACGAGGTTGTCCGCCGTCACCAGCATCAGCATCGCGAAGGTGAACAGCGACAGATACGCCATGAAGCGCGGGCGGTTCGGGTCTTCGTCCATGTAGCCGATCGAATACAGATGCACGAGCGACGACACCGTGGTGACGACGACGAGCATGACCGCCGTCAGCGTATCCACGCGCAGCGTCCATGAAATCTGGAGATCGCCGGAATTGATCCACGGCGCGAGAACGATGCGATAGTCGTGATGACCGAAGCCGACATCGACGAACGTCACCCAGGCGAGCGCCGCCGAGACCAACAACAACGCCGTGGTGATGAGTTCGGCCGCGCGCGAGCCGACCGCGGGCGGTTCGGACGCGTGGTGGTCGTCGTGCTCGTCATGGGAAGCGTGAATCACCGCCGCGTCGCCGTGAACATGCGCGGCGTGACCATGATCGTGCCCATGATCGGCATGGTCCATCGCATCGCCGCTCGGGTGGCGCGCATGCGCGCCGTACAGCGCGATCGCGCCGGCGAGAAGTGCGCCGAGCAGCGGCAGGAATACGAGAGCTTGAATCATAGATCGAGTCTTTCGTGGCGCATGATCTTGTCCGAAAACCGGAGTCCACCTTTCGGGATCATGCGCATCAGCCCTTCATCAGATTGATGTCTTCAACCGCGATCGAACCACGGTTGCGGAAATAGACGACCAGCACGGCGAGGCCGATGGCGGCTTCGGCCGCAGCGACCGTCAGCACCAGCAGCGCGAACACCTGCCCGACGATGTCGCCCATGAAGGTCGAGAACGCCACGAGGTTGATATTGACGGCCAACAAGATCAGCTCGACCGACATCAGGATGACGATGACGTTCTTGCGGTTGAGAAAAATGCCGAGGATGCCCAGCGTGAACAGGATCGCCGCGACCGAGAGGTAATGTCCGAGACCGATCGTCATTTGACCCACTCCGCGGCATCGGCATCCTGCAAGCCCTGCCCGACCGCGACCTTGCGGACGTCCATCGCAAGCTCGGGCGTGCGCCGCCAGGACGCCAGCGTGCAGATCAACCGCACCAAGGAAGAGAGCATGTCCGTGGTCAAGGTGACGACGCGGGGAGGCGCCTGATGCTCGCCATCGGTCTTGGCCATTACCTGTTCGTCGCCTCGGTGCTGTTCCTGTTCGTCGTCATGATGCTCGATGTCGATTTCGTCGAACTGCGCCAGGGCATGCTCAACTACCTGCCGGTCGGCGCCACCATCGGCCTCATCGTGCTGGTCGAACTGGCGCTGGTGGCGGGCGGCTGGGTCATCGATCC
>JANMAN010000489.1:0-2662 GCA_031359885.1 Tardiphaga sp.
GCCGCGGATGTTGACGCCCATGCGTTCCAGCATCGCCTGCAGCGACTGCTTGGTGAAGGGGATATTGTTGAGGGTGTCGCCGGTGCCGGCGAGGCCGACAACGAGACCGTAGCCGATCAACTGGTTCTGGCGGACGCCCTCGATGTTGGCGAGATCCTTGATGCGCGAGGTGGCGGCGGCCGGCGCGCAGCCCAGCGCCCACGCGGCAACCGCCGCGCACAGCACCGACATAAATTTCGAACCGCCTGGCATCCCCAACTCCCAACGAGGCCGTCACTGGACCCGACATCGCTCTCACGACGTTGGATACGACTTCCTCTTTGCGAACGCCGTGCCAGCGGCAATTGTCAAATAAGTCGTTTAATTTACTAGACTTTTTCCAAGTGGACCATTGATCCGACCTCACCGCGGCGCGCCAAATCTGCCGCCGGCGGCAAGTTTTGCCGGGTGATTTACGCTTCCTTAACCATAAGGGACGATTTTGCGGACGGGCCACAACTCCGCGAAAGCACACGACGATGCGCATCTACGGACCGAACGGCACCAGTTTCGGCACCCCGGCAGGGTCCACGAAACGCGTCGGCTCAAGTAGCTTTTCGCTACCCGATCCGGCCGCCACCGCCGAGAACCGTGCCGCCGCCGCTCCACGCCCCGCCACCTCGCTCGACGCGCTGATGGCGCTTCAAGGTATCGAAGACCCGACCGAGCGCCGGCGAAAATCCGTCCAGCGTGGCCAGGGCGCACTCGACGTGCTCGACCAACTGAAACTGAGCATGCTGGCGGGATCGTTCGATTCGTCCACCGTGACGCGGCTGCGCGCCGCGGCGGCCGATCTGAAATCGTCGTCGGGCGATCCGGGCCTCGACGCGGTGCTGTCGGAAATCGAATTGCGGGTCGAGGTCGAGCTGGCCAAAGCCGGGCAATTCTAAGCCGTTTCAGATAATTGTTTGAGGCCTAGCTGTTCCCGGAAGAAACCGGGTGACGGCGGCGATCGACGCCCACAGAACTTATTGTCTGTGTCATGTCCCCTCTATATAAGCTGCCGCGCAACCGGACACTCCGGCACCGCAACGATGCGACTGGCCTCAAGGGTTGAGAACTTGGAAAAGTTGAAGAACTACCGGCCGACGGACAAAGAGCCGTTCATGAACGAGCGGCAGCGCGAATATTTCCGCGGCAAGCTCATCGCGTGGAAAGACGAAATTCTGAAGGAGTCGAAGATCACGCTTCAGACTCTTCAGGAAGAAAACGTCAACCATCCCGATCTCGCCGACCGCGCGTCCTCCGAAACCGATCGCGCGATCGAGCTGCGCGCCCGCGATCGCCAACGCAAGTTGATCTCGAAGATCGATGCCGCCATTCAACGCATCGACGAAAACACCTACGGCTATTGCGAAGAGACCGGCGAGCCGATCGCGCTGAAGCGCCTCGAAGCCCGCCCGATCGCCACGCTCTCCGTGGAAGCGCAAGAGCGTCACGAGAAGCGCGAGAAGGTTTACCGCGACGAGTAGGGTTAGTCCGTCAGAGAACATGTTGAAGCTGTTTCGATTATCCCGCATATTCCTGACGATGGTTTGCGGGATAATCGTTTTATGAAAACGTCGCCCTTAGATTTTCAGAATGAAACGATCGGGCCGTCCGCAATTGGTCCACGACCAAATCGCGGTCCATTCGCGACGGAGCGCGATGCTCTTTCAGGGGTCCTTGATCGGCTTGTAAAGGCTCTTGATCCGGACGAAGTTTGGCTGTTTGGAAGCCGGGCTGAAGGACGACACCGTCCGGACAGCGATTTCGATATCATGGTCGTCACGCGAGTGAATTCTGGCGACAACGGATTCGACTACGACGCCGTCTATCAACCTATCCAGGGCCTGGGTGTGGGCTGCGACGTCGTTCCGTGTCGAGCCGACGATTTTGCGTCCGGCCGAGACGACCAAACAAGTCTTGCATGGCACGTCGTCAGGACAGGCCGCCGGCTGTATGAGCGCGTCTAAGGTACAGAGCTATTTCGTGCTTGCAGATCGCGGTCTGAAGACGGCGATCATTTTGTTTCATGCGGGGCAGATGGAAGATGCCGCGCTCAACGTGCAGCAGACGGTCGAGCGGATCGCGCGAGCTCTACTGACACACGCCGGTCTGGCCTTTGGGACCAGTCATAATCTTGGTCAAATGGCTCTGAGTCTTCCGAAAGACCACGCCTTTGTCGATCGCATTATTTCGTTCGACGACTTATCGACGGCAGTCACGGCTTTCCGATATCCGACGGAGGGTGGGCGTCTGAAGAAAGCGCCTGCTGCGGAGACACTGAAAATCAAACTCGAGCTTGCTGAAACGCTGGTGGGCGATGCCAAAAAGTTTGTGTATGGCGAAAACTCGAAGTTTTGGCCGGCAGAACTCGTCGTCTAAGCTCCACTTAGCTCGGAAACGATCACGGCCTCCGTCAGGGGGAGCCTGGCGGAGGCCGTGATCGGACGATGCGAGGCATCGCCGGAGGCACGACTGTCGCGTGGGAGCGCGGCAACCATGTGGGAGCTGTGAAACCTTAGAAGGGCAGCAAGACGTCGAGCACCTGCTGGCCGTAACGCGGCTGCTGCACGTCGGTGATCTGGCCGCGTCCGCCGTAGGCGATGCGGGCCTGCGCGATCTTGCTGGAATCGATTGT
>JANMAN010000497.1:0-8413 GCA_031359885.1 Tardiphaga sp.
ATTCTCGTCGACGATCACCATGCGGTCGGCGTCGCCGTCGAGCGCGATGCCGATGTCGGCACGCACTTCATGAACCTTCTTCGACAGCCCCATCGGGTGTGTCGAGCCGCATTCCGTGTTGATGTTGAAGCCGTCGGGCTCGACGCCGATCGAGATCACTTCGGCGCCCAATTCCCACAGCGCCTCCGGCACCACCTTGTACGCAGCACCGTTGGCGCAATCGATCACCACACGCAGACCGTCGAGGCTGAGATCGCGCGGCAGCGTGCGCTTGGCGAATTCGATGTAGCGGTCATGGACGCCGTCGATGCGGCGGGCGCGGCCGAGGCTTGCGCTTTTCGCGAGCTTCTTGCCGAGGTCGTCGTCGAGCAATTGCTCGATCTGCATCTCGATCTCGTCGGACAGTTTGTAGCCCAGCGGGCCGAACAGCTTGATGCCGTTGTCTTCGTAAAGATTGTGCGAGGCGGAGATCATGACGCCCAAATCGGCGCGCATCGATTTGGTCAGCATCGCCACTGCCGGCGTCGGCATCGGGCCGACCAGCATCACGTCCATGCCGACGGACGTAAAGCCCGCGACCATCGCGTTCTCGATCATATAGCCGGACAGCCGCGTATCCTTGCCGATCACCACACGATGGCGATGGTCGCCGCGCTGGAACGCAAGCCCGGCCGCCTGCCCGACTTTCATCGCCAGATCCGGCGTGATGAGGCCGTTGGCGCGGCCGCGAATGCCGTCGGTCCCGAAATATTTGCGGCTCATAACGTCCCCCGAAAAAGCTTTGCGGGCGCCGCGCGATCGGCGCGGGCCCTCAATCCAAGCGCTTATAGAGCGGCCAAGCCTAAAATCCGTTCAAAAAATATGATGAATCATTACGGCGAAGGCGCACGACCTATACCAGACCCGCAACCGTCATCACCCGGCTCTTGACCGGGTGACCCAGTACGCCGTGGCGTTTCTGTCCATCCCGAGAGCCTAGATCGACTGGATCACCTTCTTTAACGGGTCTGACACTTCCTCTCTTCGACGAGGATCGTTTGGCAGCCCCCGCAACCGTGCTAGACGAGAGCCAACCAGACATTCGATAGGGTCGAACGCCTCCATGAAGCACATCACCACCATCGACGACCTGCGCGACGTCCATAAGCGCAACACCCCGAAGGCGTTCTTCGATTACGTCGATCGCGGCTCGTATGCCGAAGAAACGCTCGCCGCCAACCGCAGCGACCTCAAGGCGATCAAATTCCGCCAGCGCATCCTCGTCGATATTTCCAAGCGCGATCTCGGCACCACCATCATCGGCGAACCATCGACGCTGCCGATCGCGCTGGCCCCGGTCGGCTCGACCGGCATGCAAATCGGCGACGGCGAGATTCTCGCCTGCCGCGCGGCGCAGGCCGAGGGCATCCCCTACACGCTGTCCACGATGTCGATCTGCTCGATCGAAGACGTCGCCGAGAATGTCGACAAGCCGTTCTGGTTTCAGCTCTACGTCATGAAGGACCGCGGCTTCGCCAAGGCACTGGTCGAGCGCGCCGTCGCCGCCAAGTGCAGCGCGCTGGTGCTGACGGTCGATCTGCAAGTCATCGGCCAACGCCATCAGGACATCAAGAACGGCCTCTCGGTGCCGCCGCAACTGTTCAACCTGAAGAACATCGCCGACATCGCGACCAAGCCGAATTGGGTGCGCGGCATTCTACGCGGCAAGCGGCGCAACTTCGGCAACATCGCCGGCCACCTGCCCGGCTCCGGCGATCTCGGCTCGGTGTCGCAATGGGTCGCGTCACAGTTCGATCCGTCGCTGAGCTGGAAGGATCTCGAATGGATCCGTAGCGTCTGGCCGGGAAAGCTCATTATCAAAGGCATTCTCGACATCGCGGACGCCAAGGAGGCCGTGGCCTGCGGCGCGCAGGCGATGGTGGTGTCGAACCATGGCGGCCGACAACTCGACGGCGCGCCGTCGTCGATCGCTGTGCTGCCGGAGATCGCGAACGCAGTCGGCGATCAGGTCGAGATCATGTTCGACGGCGGCATCCGATCGGGTCAGGACGTGATGCGCGCGCTAGCACTCGGCGCGAAATCTTGCATGATCGGCCGCGCTTACATCCACGGTCTTGGCGCCTATGGCGAGCCGGGCGTGCGCAAGGCGATCGACATCATTCGCCAGGAACTCAGCGTCACGATGGGTCTCTGCGGAGTCGGCAAGATCGCCGACATCGACCGGCGCGTGATCGCGACGCCGGGGCAATCGGCGGCTTAGTTTTCTGAAGTAGCAACAATGAAAGCGTCATCCTGAGGTGCGACCGGCGACGTCTCCGTCGTCCGGAAGCCTCGAAGGATGGAGCCGCAAGGTATCCGTCGCACATCCTTCGAGGCCCGCATCGACGACGAAGCCGTCGTTCGACGCGGGCACCTCAGGATGACGATGTACCCTGAGGCATCTTTTTACATCGGCGGCGTGATGCCGTCGCGGCCGACGCCGACGCGGCCGGCTTCAAACCCATCGGCCGTCTTCGTCGCGCCGAAGACGATGACCTTCGCGCCCGGCTTCAACTCGGCTTTCTCGCCAGGCAAGAACGTCACGATCGGCGTATCCGGCGTCACGTTGACGATCTTCTCGCCGCCCTTGTATTTCACTGTGATGGTCTCTTCGCCGGTGCCGGTCACGCGGTCGGCGACCGTCGCATTGGTCATGCTGCTGCCGGGCTTTAAATCCCACGGCTGAAAGCCTTCGCCGGTGCCGCGCTGCGATTCCATAAAAATGTGAATCGCCAACGCCTGCTGGCTGCCGTCGGTCTTCGGCATGGCGGACACGCCGATGTAAGACCCCGGCTTGATCTCGGACATCGCGATCTTGGCGATGCCGGTGACACGCACGTCGTCGGTGATCTTCACCATCTTCTCATCGCCCTCGCGCGCCCTGATCGTCAGCATATTGCCGTCGACTTTTTCGATAGTGCCGCGAATGCGGACCGGCTGCGGCTGCTGAGCGACGGCACTGGTCACAAGTGCAAGAGTGAGCGCGGACACGGCGACGGCGGATGACAAATTTCTCATGTGATCTCCGAAATGATGCACGCACGACGCGGCATTGATCGGATAACACGCCGAACACGAATAAATTCCGCGCGCTCACGCAACCGTGTGCGGCTGCAGATCCGCTTCGATCAACGCGCGCAACGCCGGCGTCACATGCGGACGCTGTCCGAACCACAATTCGAAACCGCGCACCGCCTGATGCAGCAGCATGCCGAGGCCGTCGGCGGTTCTCAATCCGCGCGCCGCCGCCGCGGCAAGGAGCGGCGTGACCAGCGGCACATACACGAGATCGGCGACGACGGCAGTTGGGGGCAAAGCCGTCAGATCGATCGTCAGATCCGGCTGACCCTTCATGCCGAGCGATGTGGTGTTCACGAGAAGCCCTGCATCTTTCAACGCGGCCGGGATCGCATCCCATACGATCGGCACGACGCGCTCGCCGAACTGCGCTGCGAGCGCTTGCGCGCGATCGAGGCTGCGGTTGGCGAGCCGGATGCGCGCGATGCCGCGATCGAGCAACCCGAACACGACGGCGCGCGACGAACCGCCGGCACCGAGCACCAGCGCTTCTGTAGCTCCGTCCCAGCCGGGCGCGGACGCATCGAGATTGCCGATGAAGCCTTCGACGTCGGTGTTGGTCGCGCAAAGCCTGTCATCGCGATAATACAGCGTGTTCGCCGCGCCGATGGCTTTCGCGCGATCGTCGCAATCGGCTAATTGCAGCACGCGCTCCTTGTGTGGAATGGTTACGTTCGCGCCGATGTATCCGTGATGCGCGAGATTCATCGCGAACTCCGCGAAGCCTTCCGGCGGCACGGACTCGATGCTGTAGCCGCCTTCGATATGCAGTTCGCGCAACCAGTGATGATGGATCAGCGGCGAGCGCGAATGCGCCGCGGGCCATCCGATCAGGCACGCCGCGCGGGGTGTCGATTGCTGCGCCATGATTTGTCCTCGTTCGAGCCCGCTCAGATCAAGCAATTCCTACACTGTCAATTCGCGGCGGCCGGCGCGCCATTGCGCGATGGCGAGCCCGAGACTCAGCACCAGCGCGACGGCGGCAGCGAACCAGATCGCGCGCAGATTGAGCCGGCCGTAGGCGATCGCGCCGAGCAGCGACCCGGCCACCAACGCAGCCCACAGCAGCAGGTTGGGCAACCAACTCCAGCGCGCGCCGCCGGTCAGCGCACTTGCAAGGCCCTGCCCGACCTTAACCAGCGCGCCGGTCATGTAAGTGAGCCCGATGCCTGCGCCGCCGCCGATCTGAAAGACCGAATTTTCAAGCCCCATCGCCAATACGATGGCAGCGATCGCCGTCGCCGGCCAGCCGAGCATGTAGCAACCGGCCGCCACGGCCAGCAGCAGCGCCTCGACCAACAGGATCAGCGACTGACGGTAGCGGCCTTTGCCGAAGGCGATCAGACTGCCCGCCGCTGCACCGACCACGAACAGAGCGATCAAACCCATCGCTTCCGCAGCGCCATGATATTGCCCGTCCGCAAGGGCGACGCCGAGCCGGGTGGAATTGCCGCTCATGAAAGAAACGAACAACCCGCCGAGATGGATGAAGCCGATGCCGTCGACATAGCCGGCGAGCGCGCTCAGCGCGCAGGCCAGCGCGACATGGGTCTTGGTCTGCAACATCCCCGCACGTCTCCGCGATATCGTTGCGCCACTCTATTTCGCAGCTGCGAAGCCCGCGCAAGTCCACTGCCCGTGCCACGCGGAACCATCGCGACGCCCGGCACGTTGGCAGACACCAATATCCCGACACATTCAGGAGCCCGCCATGACAACCGTGACCTATGAAATCGTCGAACATGACGGCGGCTGGGCCTATAAGGTCAACAATGTTTTCTCGGAGCCGTACCCGACGCATGCCGCCGCATCGGCGGCCGCGACGCGGGCCGCTGCGCATCAGAAAGCACCGGGCGAGACCGAAGTGATTCAATACGAGGATTCCAAAGGCAAATGGCACGAGGAGACCGCACGCGGCAACGATCGGCCGAACACGGACGTGATCGACAAGGCTTGAATCTCGCTATGCCTGTCGCCTCGTGAGCGGTCATAACGACGATCATGCGATGGTCCGTGCAGCGATGCGCTGGGCCATCGCTTTGTTTTATTCGGGTGCCGGAATTGCGCATCTGATCGCGCCGGACGCGCTGCTGTCGATCACGCCGTCATGGGTGCCTTATCCGTCACAGGTTGTGTTGCTGACCGGCGTGTTCGAGGTCGCGGCGTCCGTTGCCTTGGTGACGAAGCCGCTGCGCTGGTGGGCCGGCATCGCGATGGCGCTGTATGCGCTCTGCGTCTGGCCAGCGAATTTCAAGCACGCGATGGATGCGATCGATCTGCCTTATGTGAGTTCGAGCTGGCTCTATCATGGGCCGCGACTGGCGTTTCAACCGGTCATCATCTGGTGGGCACTCTACGCCGCGCACGTGATCGACTGGCCTTTCGGCAAAAACAAAACGGCGCCGTGAACGTCAAAACGGTCTGAATGCATGCTTCTTGCATGCCTCTGTCTCGATGCTAACGTCGCGGATCACCCGACACAGCGGAGATGTTCATGACCGAGATTGCCGCCGCCGATCTGTCGCAACTCTATCCAGCCCCGACGCCGCGCGTCATCGCCAAGGCGCGGCCCGAGATCGACGCGCATGCGGCAAAGTTCATCGCGATGTCGCCGTTCTGTGTTCTCGCGACATCCGGCAAGGACGGCAGCGTCGATGCTTCGCCGCGCGGTGGCAATCCTGGCTTCGTCCATATCACCGGGCCGAACGGCCTGTTGATGCCCGATCGCTCCGGCAACAACCGGATCGACAGCTTCACCAACATCGTCGCCGGCAGCGGTCTGTTGCAGTTGATCTTCTTCGTGCCGGGCATCGACGAAACGCTGCGCGTGAGCGGCCGCGGTACGCTCTCGGTCGATCCCGATCTGTTGGCGGCGATGGAAGAGTTCGGAAAACTGCCGCGTGCGGTGCTGAAAGTCACCGTCGTCGAGGCCTACTTCCATTGCGGCAAGGCGCTGATGCGCTCCAATTTGTGGTCGGCCGAGTCGCACGTTCAGCGCGATGTGTTTCCGAGCATCGCCCAGGTCGTCCATGCCCAGACCAGTCTGGGTGACCCGGAGCCGCAAGCCGATGTCGAGGCGCGTTACCGCACCCAGCTCTAAACGTCCAAACGCCGCACTTGCGCAAAACATCCTAAGGTTGCATCATCCCCCTCTCGTTTGTCGGGGAGAGGCGACGTGCGTGTTGCGTATCTGTGGTGTGGTGTTCTGGCGATCGCGCTCGGCGGTTGTTCGCGCGATCCTTACGTGACCTCGGACGGCGACGCGATCTCCGGCAATTGGCGGATCGCGCGGCAAACGGACCGGATCACCGGCTCTCCTCTGGCGAGCGTCGCCATCGTCGCGATGGCCTCCAACACCTACGAAGATTTCCCGAAGCCCTCGATGATGCAGCTCACCTGCTTCGACGGAAAGCCACTGGCGCGCTTTTCGTTCGAGTTCAAGATCGGCTCCGACGTCAACACGATGTTGGGTTACCGCTTCGATGACAAGCCCGGCCGCGACAGCGTGCCCGGCGTTCGCTTCCTGCAAAAACACGACACCGTCGTCATCGAAGACCCCGCAGACGTCTCGCAGTTCGTCAAGGATATGGACGGTTCGCGCAGTCTCTACGTGCGCATCCGCTCGATCACGCATGGCCGCACGACGATCGAATACAATCTCGACGGATCAGGGCCGGCGCTGCGGGCGGCGTTCGCGGATTGCCCGGTGATGCCGGCGGTTGTTGCGCCGGTCGCACCTTCAAAGAAGCGGGTGTCTTAGAGACTGTCTTCAAAGAAAAATCCTCGCCCTTCGAGACGCGAGCAAGGCTCGCTCTTAAGGACGAGGACTTTCGAAACAATGTCTGAAGCGGGAGACCCTCCCCACGTAAGCGGGGAGGGAGGGAGACAGGCAGCGATCAGTACTCGCTCTCAAGTCCGCCGACGTGCTTCTGCGTGTAGAGTTCGAGGCCGATCCGCTCGATGACGTGAAGCTGCGTTTCGAGGAAATCGATGTGATGCTCCTCGTCCTTCATGAGCCCTTCGAACAGGTCGCGCGAGACGTAATCCTTGACGCTGTGGCAGTAGGTCGCCGCCTCCTGGTACAATTCGCGCGCGCCGTGTTCGGCGGCGAGATCGCACTCCAAGATTTCCTTGACGTTCTGGCCGATCCGCAACGGATCGAGCACCTGCATGTTCGGAAAGCCGTCGAGAAACAGGATCCGGTCGGTGAACTTGTCGGCGTGGACCATCTCCTCGATGGATTCCTTCCGCCACTGTTTCGCCATATCCAAAAGGCCCCAATGGTTGAGCAACCTGAAGTGGAGCCAATACTGGCTGATCGCAGTCAGCTCGCTCCGTAGGCCCTTGTTGAGATAATCGACGACCTTCGGGTCACCCTTCATGAAAAGTCTCCACTTTCAGAGCCAAAGCAGCTCGTCATTCCAATTTAGAATGCTTCTAAATCAGATCACAGGGAACGACAAGAGCTGCTTTTGACGCAGTTGCAGGAATTGCAAAAACTGCTTGAAAGGCAGGAAAAACTACCGATTTCAAGCCGCCGCAGCGGCGAAATCGACATGCTGCTCGTGGGCAACCTGCACGTCGGCCTTATGTCCCGTATGCGGACATCCGGAGCAGCAGGATTTCGCACAAGCGCCCAGCGCTTCGTCCATGATCTTGCGGATCGTCAGCGCGCAACGGCCGCATTGAGCGCTGCAACCGAGGCAACCATAGACCTGACCGGGCGTCCGCGGCGGCCGCTGCGCGTTGCTGCAGGCGTTGCGGACGTCATGGTCGGTAAAGACGTTGCAGGAACAAACGATCATGGACGATAGGGCTCGTTGGCTGAACTGGCCCTACCGATAATCGGCCCCATCACGGGAGGCAAAAGGAAAAGCGGCCTTTTCAAGTGATTCCAAACTGCCCTCTCCTCACCATCGCCGTGAACCATCCCCTCGCCCGAACGACGAATAAAGGTCACGCCGGCAAACCGCCGGCGCCATTCATTGCCCGTTCAAACGAAGTGTGGAACTCTCGTTGTCAGACAGATCGATGCTGTCGCACACCACAGGAAAGGTGAAGCCATGAGGAAAATGTTTATGGCCACTGCCGCCGTCGCCATGCTGGCGGTGACGTCATTGGCAGCGCCGCAGACCGCTGAAGCCCGTGGCGGACGCGTTGCAGCAGGTGTCGCCGCCGGTCTGATCGGCAGCGCGATCGTCGGCGGCGCAATCGCAAGCGGCGGCGGCTACGGTTATGGCCCCGGCTATGGCTATGGACCCGGTTACGGCTATGGCGGACCCGCCTATGTCGCCGG
>JANMAN010000533.1:0-6494 GCA_031359885.1 Tardiphaga sp.
GTTGCCTTGAACGCATGTTCGCGAGGAAGTTTCCTAAAAACCGACCTGCTTCGAAGCAGCCGTTTGCGTGCGCGGCGCATCGTCAGATCGACATTGTCGACGAGGATCGATAGATACTGGCGCAAGTTCCCTTGATGCTCATCGAGCAAACCGCGTGGCCGCGCGACAACCTATTTAAGGATGCCGATTGAGCGCCCATACCGCCGTTCCGCCCTCATCGTGGATTTTTCCAAGCGTCGCGATCGTGTTCGTCGCAGCGTCAGCCATATTGGGTTTCGGATATCGGCCCGGTGCGTTCGGGTTGGTCTACGCGGCCGTGTTGCTGGTCATTTTGTTCGGCACAGTCTTCGCCGCGGTCCACCACGCCGAAGTGATCGCGATGAAGATCGGCGAGCCCTACGGCACGCTGCTTCTGACGATCTCCGTCATCATCATCGAGGTCGCCGTCATCGCGACGATCATGCTCGGCGAAAAATCGGTGCCGACGCTGGCGCGCGATACAGTGTTCGCCGTCGTCATGATCGTATGCAACGGCCTCGTCGGCCTCTGCATTCTCGCCGGCGGCCTGCGCTATCGCGAGCAGGAATTCCAAGTCACCGGCTCGAACCTGTATCTCAGCGTGCTGATCGTGCTGTCGACGATCTCGCTGGTCTTGCCGAACTACACGCTGACCACGCCGGGGCCGCTGTATTCGGCGATGCAACTCGGCTTCGTGAGCGCCGTCACGGTGCTGCTGTACGGCGTGTTCCTCTACACGCAGACGGTGCTGCATCGCGACTACTTCATCGCGGAGAGCGACGACACCATCGAGGAGAGCACGGCGACGAACCGCACCCTCGCGATCAGCGTCGGGCTGCTGATCGTGTCGCTACTCGCTGTCGTGTTTCTGGCGAAATCCTTCTCCGTCGTGGTCGATGCCGGCGCTGCTGCCATCGGCGCGCCGTCAGCTTTTATCGGCATCGTCGTGGCGCTTCTGGTGCTTCTGCCGGAAAGCGTTGCGGCGATTTCTGCGGCACGGAAGAACCAATTGCAAAAGAGCATCAATCTGGCGCTCGGATCGTCGCTAGCGACGATCGGGCTGACGATTCCGGCCGTCGCGGTAGCAGCCTATGTTCTCGACAAGACGCTGGTGCTGGGTCTCGCCAGCCGAGAGGTCGTACTGCTGGTGATGACGCTCGTTCTCAGCATGCTGACATTCGGCACCGGCCGCACCAATATGCTGTTCGGCGTGGTGCATATTCTGGTGTTCGCGATCTTCCTCCTGCTGGTGTTCGTGCCGTAAACAAGAAGGACTCAATAAATGACAAGTGCTCAATCCGACGTCCAGCAAGACACCGCCGAAGTCCGCGTCACCCAGTGGCGGCTCGCGCCGGGCAGTTCGACCGGCCCTCACGTTCACGGCATGGATTACGTGATCGTGCCGATCACCACCGGTGTGATGACCATCGTAGCCCCAGACGGAGCCCGCTCGCAGGCCCCGATCATCAAGGGCAAATCCTACTTTCGCAAGGCCGGCGTCGATCACGACGTGCTCAACGAGACCAGCGACGAAATTGTATTTCTCGAAGTCGAACTCAAGCCGCAGGCTTGAGTTCGGACAATCCCATCGATGCGATTGCCATCGATCCGTCCAGATTGATCCCTTAATGGGCCTCAATGCGCAGGCAAATCATCAGGCTTGCGGGGAGATGCCTGACGATGCCGATTTGGTTGAAGAAGATCGTTCTGGATATCATGCCGTCGGTGGCGGCGACCATCATTGGTGCTTACGTCGTCAACTACTACATCATCCCCAAATCGCCCTTGGGGGCCTCCCGCGCCGCGCTGGTCTCGACCGACTCGAAGCCGGCAGATGGTCAGGTTTCGGACGACAAGTCTCCGGCTGATAAAGCCCCGATCGACAAGGCTTCACTCGACAAAGCCTCGCTCGATAAATCGACGTTCGAGAAAGCGGTCGCGGACAAAACCGCGATCGAGAAGACCGTCGAGAAGGCCGCCCGCGACAAGGCCGTAGGCGATAAAGCATCCAATGCTGCTGTTACTGAATCTCGCAAGACTGCAAAAACCGCTGCCAAGCCGGTGAGCGTCGCGGCCACTGAGCCTACTGTTTCCGACGATCGCCGCACGACCAATGCGCGCGCAACCGATCTGGCGCGTGCCGCGATCGAGCGGGTGCGCGGCAACGGCCATGCCGAGCCGGTCAAATCTGATTCGGCAAAACTCGAACCTGCCAAACCGGATTTGGCGAAGGCGGAAACGCTTGAGCCTGTAAAATCGCCCGATGTGCCACGCCTTCAGACTGTCAGCACGGTTGCGACGCCGACGATTCCGCCCATGCAACCGCTGCCGCCGGCGATCAGTGTTGCTTCGCCCAATTCAGACGTTTTCGATCAGGGCAATGCGGCGCCTGTCATGCGGCAGCCGCTCCCGCAGGCAGGGTTGCGGTCGGACGACCAGCGTCGCCTGTCGCCGCCTGCCAGCATTCCGGTGTCGCGTCCGATCGATCTACGCGCGGAAGCGTCGGTGTCGGATCGCACCAGCGTCGCCGACGATGTGATGTCGGCCGCCAAGTCGATGTTTCACGCCGTGATGCCGCGATAAATAGACTGTCCGCAAAGACCATCGATCAAACTAAAAACGCCGGCCTCGCGGCCGGCGTTTTCGTATTCGATCTTGAGTAAAGCTCAGCGCGGTCCGCGCGGCGCACCGGCGCCTGCACCCGAGCCACGAGGGCCAGCGCCCGGTCCGCCTGGACCAGCGCCGAACACCGGCTTCGGCTTCATCGGCAGCAGACCTTCACGCTGCAACTTCTTGCGGGCGAGCTTGCGGGCGCGTCGCACGGCTTCGGCCTTTTCACGCGCCTTCTTCTCGGACGGCTTCTCGTAATGGCCGCGAAGCTTCATCTCGCGGAAAATACCCTCGCGCTGCATCTTCTTCTTGAGCGCCTTGAGAGCCTGATCGACGTTATTATCGCGGACGAGAACCTGCACGCGGCATCCTCTTCTGTGAACCTGATCTGATGATCGGATTGAAATTTTAGCGACGTCAGAGGACCGACAAAGGCCACATCCCCGACATCAGAGGCGGGGATGTACCAGATCGGGTCTGTCCTGTCCACCGTCCGCCACCATAATCTCGCAGGCCGACGCGACTTCGACAGGCATTCAAAGAGTGCCGTCACCCTTTGTGAAATGGACCTGCGTGACGTGCCCCATCTTGCGGCCAGGGCGTGCCTTGCCCTTGGCGTAAAGATGCACGGTCGCACCAGGCAGCGTCAGCCAGCGACCGTAATCCTCGATATCGCTGCCGATCAGGTTCGTCATCGTCACAGCCGTGCCGTGACGGACCGGCTTCGCCAACGGCCAACCGGCGATGGCGCGGATGTGCTGCTCGAATTGCGAGACCGATGCGCCGTCAAGCGTCCAATGCCCAGAATTATGCACGCGCGGGGCAATCTCGTTGACCAGCAGCGTCGGACCGCGCTCGCCCGGCACGACGAACATCTCGACCGCGAGCACGCCGACATAATCCAGCGCCGTTGCTAATCGCTCGGCGATGCCGCGCGCCTGCGCGGCGAGGTCGTCGGAGATCGCGGCAGGTGCGCGCGAAACCTTGAGGATATGGTCGCTGTGCTCGTTCTCGGTGACGTCGAAGCACTCGACCTGACCGTCCTGTCCGCGCCCCGCGATCACGGAGATCTCACGCTCGAACGGCACAAAGCCTTCGAGGATAGCAGCACGGGTCGCGAGGTCATCCCAGATTTGCGCGAGATCATCGCCGTCGCGGATGATGCGCTGGCCCTTTCCGTCATAGCCGAACCGTCGCGTCTTGATGACGGCAGGCAGGCCGACGGCCGAAATCGCTGTCTTAAGCGTCTCGACGGACGTGACGTCGGCATAGGGCGCGGTGGCGATCCCGAGCGATGTCACGAAATCTTTCTCGCCAAGGCGATCCTGCGTCGTTTCGAGGATGAGGCGCGCCGGCAGCACCGGCCGTCTCGCCGCGAGGATCATCGCTGTGGCGGCCGGTACGTTTTCGAATTCGTAGGTCACGACGTCGACGTCAGCGGCGAACAATTCCAGCGCCTCGACATCGGCGTATTCGGCGCAGGTGGCGTGCTGCACCACGTCGAATGCCGGCGAATCCGGGTCGGGCGAAAACACCTGGCAGCGTAGCCCTAGTCTTGCGGCGGCGAGCGCCAGCATGCGGCCGAGCTGGCCGCCGCCAAGAATCCCGATCGTGTCGCCGGGGTTGAGTTTGATGTGGGGCGAACTCACGTCGCGCCCTCCGGGGTCTCGGCGACCGCTTCGGTCTGTGCCTTGCGCCAAGCTGCCAGCCTGGTCGAAAGCGCGTCGTCGTGCAGCGCCAGAACGGCTGCCGCCAGCAAAGCGGCGTTGATCGCGCCGGCTTTGCCGATCGCAAGCGTGCCGACCGGGATGCCGGCCGGCATCTGCACGATCGAATAGAGCGAGTCGACGCCGGACAATGCTCTGGACTCGACCGGGACGCCGAACACCGGCAGTTCGGTCATCGCCGCCGTCATGCCGGGAAGATGGGCCGCTCCGCCGGCACCCGCGATCACCACCCGGTAACCAGCCGCTTTGGCGCCCTTCGCGAAGGCAACGAGTCGGTCCGGCGTCCGATGCGCCGAGACGATCCGACAATCATGGGCGATACCGAGCGCGGTCAGCGTCTCGGCGGCGTGGCGCATGGTGTCCCAGTCCGACTGGCTTCCCATGATGATGGCGACAGAGGAGGTCATTCAGGCGAAATCTTTTTGAAAATTGAGTGGGTTACGAGCTGAGTATAGGTCGGCGGGGATGTCGGGCAAGGATGCCGTGACGAAGCGCGCAGCACTACCTTGTTGTGGCGAATGCGGAAAGGGCTTTGGCGGCGTCGCGTCGATCGTGCGACCAGAGGAAATTTGATGCAGTGCAGCGGACGCGAATATCGCTGCTGCATTTCGTCGCGTGCCGGTTCAGGCGATGATATCCGGCGTGATCTGATCCTCGACGTAAGAGATCCTGTCGCGCAGATGCAGCTTGCGTTTTTTCAGCCGCTGCAGCCGCAACAGGTCCGGCGCAGGCGAGTGGTGCAAGGCTTCGATCGCCGCATCAAGATCCCGATGTTCCTGCTGCAGCCGTGCCAGTTCTGCGCTGAGGTCGCGTTCGTTGTCATCGTTCATAGGGGTGCGGCGTGGCCTCGGTCGCGATCGGACGGCGCTGGTCATGCGCAGCGATGGACGAATATCGCTTGTCGAACGCAAGGGTGCAAGCGGTCGCACGGGACTCACGAATCATTTCCGATCTTTGCGGTTGCTTCCGGAAATTTGACGCGGCGATCCCGTCTGCCCATCGACAGATCGCGGATGTCATGTAGACTTCATCGTCCGGTCTTTCGATCTTAAAGCTCGCCGAATTCAAATCGCGAATCTTTGGAGGGCTTTTGGGATCGAGATGACACCGGCAGGTTTGTATTTTCGTGTGGGATTGGTTCAGACGATCTCGGAAATAACTGCGATATTATCGAGCCCGTTCTGAATTCCTGCACGGAGCGATCTGAGGTTTAACCTACAGAGGAGATATCGCATGGCTCTACAGGCGCATCTCGTAGAACTGGAACGCAAGCACAAGGTTTTGGAAAAAGAGTTGCATGACGCGCTCGTGCATCTGTCCACCGACGATCTCCGCATCGTCGAATTGAAGCGCCGCAAGCTCATGGTGCGCGACGAGATCGAGCGAATCCGCCACGTCGTCAGCGACACGATCCACTAGCCGCTTTTCTCCTCCGCAAAACGCAGTCGTCGTCGCCCGGCTTCTGACCGGGCGACCCGTCACGTCGCAACGACCTGTGTTCGATGCAGCGCTTCACGGCTAGAAGATGTCTGCGCGAAACTGCGGCTGTGCGGGTTTCACCAGAGCGTCGCTGAACGCCTCATGCGTCAGCGACCATCTCTGCTACATGATCCGCGATCGCGAGCGATGACGTGAGTCCCGGCGATTCGATGCCGAACAGATTGACCAAACCGCCGATGCCGTGGTCGTGCGGACCTTGGATCACGAAGTCCTGTACGGCCACGGCCGGCGGTACGATCTTCGGCCGAATTCCAGAATAGCTCGGCATAAGTGCGTTGTCCGGCAACCCCGGCCAATAGCGCCGGATCGCCGGGTAAAACCGCTCCGCGCGTGCAGGATCGACCGCGTAATCCATCTTGTCGATCCATTCGACATCGGGGCCGAAGCGTGCCTGCCCGGCGAGATCGAGCGTGAGGTGAACGCCGAGGCCGCCAGGCTCTGGCACCGGATAGATCAGATGGGTGAAAGGCACCTTGGCGCTGCAACTAAAGTAATTGCCCTTCGCGAGGTAGGCCGGCGGGATTTGCGACAGCGGCATCGCGTCGATACCCCGCGCAACGGCCGTCGCGGCAAGGCCCGCGGCGTTGATCAAGAACCTGCAGCGCAACTGCATCGGCGCGTCGCCGCCGACCTCGATCT
>JANMAN010000073.1:0-4467 GCA_031359885.1 Tardiphaga sp.
GGGTGACGCGGAGCAAGCCGTTAACACCATCGCGTGCGGAACGCCGGGCCAACCCGGTGACTCCGGACTCTCGGACGCACTCCCTTGCCGACGACGGCATCGGCGTCCGGGCCATGGGTGCATCGGGCACCCGGCGTTCCGCACGCCCTCTCAACTTGGAGGGCAAGGAATGCAGCATCCCTCGGGCGCATCGCGCCGCGAGATCGCGGACGTACGAGTGGGGCTGTTTGAAATTCGAGTTCGATGTCACGCGGTGCGAACCACACGCACCGCCGTCATCGCCCGGCCAGGGCGCAGCGACGTCTTCGTCGCCTCGCCCGCCGACCGGGTGACCCAGTATTCCAGAGCTTGAATGGTGGGCGTACTGGGTCCCCGCTCGCGTGCGCCGACAACGCAAGAGCGTTGTTCGCGCACTTGGCGGGGATGACGGCTCTGCTTGCCGCCTCACTTCACCGCGACGTATTTGCCGTTCTTCACCGTCAGCAGAATGCGCGAACGGTCGTCGACGCCGTAGCGGTCTTTCTCGGTGAAATTATACACCGCCTGCGTCGCGGCGAGATCCTTCTCGGACAGCAATGCCAGACGAATGCCCTCGCGGAATTCCGCCGTGCCGGGCTTGCCGGCCTTCAACGCCACCGGAATGATGCG
The DNA here is from genome assembly GCA_031359885.1 of Tardiphaga sp. Taxonomy (GTDB): domain Bacteria; phylum Pseudomonadota; class Alphaproteobacteria; order Rhizobiales; family Xanthobacteraceae; genus Tardiphaga. Next base: position 649 of record JANMAN010000073.1, read on the forward strand.
CTTCAAAATCTCGAACGCGTCATAGGAATGCCCGGCGAACTGGCTGCGGCTGTTCGGGCCGTATTTGGCCTCATAGGCCGTGTTGAGCGCGAGGCCCGGCTTCTTGGTCAGCGCCGTATCCGCCTGCCCTTCGGGGTCCATCACCGGGCCGGACGCCATGAACACGCCTTCGGCCGCGGGACCGGCGATGCGGATGAAGTCCATGCTGGCGGCACCATGGGTCTGATAGATCGGGCCTTTATAACCGCGCTCGCGCAACGCGCTCTGAGGCAGGGCGGCGGCGGTGCCGGACGCGCCGATCAGGATCGCATCGGGATTGGCGGCGACGAGCTTCAACACCTGCCCCGCGACCGACGTATCCGGACGCGCGAAGCGTTCTTCGGTCGCCACGGTCATGCCCATCGGCACGCCCTGTGTCTTGAGGTCGTTGAACCACAGATCGCCGTAGGAATCCGAGAAGCCGATATAGCCGACGGTCTTGACGCCCTTGGCCTTCATGTTCTCGTAGATCACCTTGCCCATGACCGGCACCGGCTGGGGCATCACCACGGTCCATTTGGCGCGCGCGTCGTTCACCGGCATCGGCGCCAGCGCAAAATGCGGAATGCCGGCTTCGTTGGCCACGGTGGAAACGGCCACGGTCGGCGGCGTCGTCGACGAGCCCATGATGATGTCGGCCTTGGATTCGGTCACGAAGCGCCGCGCGTTCGTCGTCGCCGCGGTCGGATCGCCGCCGTCGTCGAGAACGATCAGCTTCAGCGCCACGCCGCCGATGTCCTTCGGCACGAATTCGAGCGCGTTGCGCTCGGGGATGCCCAATGCGGCCGCCGGCCCGGTGGTGGAGAGCGTGATGCCGATCGTGATCGACTCGCTCTGCGCAAAAGCGGATGTGGTCATGAGTGCCGCCGCAAAGGCCGCGGCGGTCAGGGTCAGTCTGGTCATTCGATCCTCCCTATTTCTTTGTTGTCGGTTTGATATCGTGAAACGGATGGTAAATCTGCCTCTCTTTAGACGGGGGCCTGCGACACGTCAGCCGCCGATCTTAGAGCGCGATCAGCGCCGCGACGGGATTAGCGCTGTAAATGTCCTCGATCAGCGCGGCGCGATGCTCCAGCACCGCGCGCTGATTGATCGAGCCTTTGTCGGTGACTTCGCCGGCATCGATCTGCAGCGGCCCATCGAGCAGGACCGCGCGCGCGATCCGCGTCGAGGATCCCGTCGCGCCGGCCAGAAACGTCGCCAGCGACGTCTTGAACGCCGCGCGCACGATCGGATCGGCCGCGGCAGCGGCGAGATCGTTCGGCGGCAAGGCCGGATTGATCGTGCGGCAACCGTCGAGATCGAGGATCACGATCGCAGCCAATTCGTCGCGGTTGATGCCGGCAATCACGACGTCGCGCACCAGCGGCGCGCAGGTCGCGATGAAGCGCGCGCGCAGCGGGCCGACGCTGACCCAGGTGCCGCTGCCGAGTTTGAAATCTTCGGAGATGCGGCCGTCGAAATCGAAACCGAGATCGTAGTTGCCGGGGGTCGCGAGCTTGAGCGCATCGCCGAGCTTGTAGAAGCCTTCCTCGTCGAACGCTTTCGCGGTCAAGGCCGGCTCGCGCCAATAGCCCGGCGTGACGTTCGGTCCCTTGCAGCGGACTTCGAGTTTGCCGTTGTTGGGCACCAGTTTGGCCACGTTGCCCGGCACCGGCAATCCGACATGGCCCGAGCGGCTGGTCTGCGGCGACGCCGACATGAAGAACGGCGCGGTTTCGGTCGCGCCAAGCCCCGTCAGCATCGGCACGCGCACGCCGGTTTCTTGCGCCGACAACGCATCGAGGCTCTCCCAGACATAGGGCGACATCGCAGCGCCGGAAAAGAACATCGCATGCAGTTTCGCAAAGAAGGTTGCGCGCAACTGCGCATCGTCGCGCAGATAGGGCAGCAGCGACTCGTAGCCTTTGGGCACGTTGAAATAGACGGTGGGCGAAATCTCGCGCAGATTTCGCACGGTCTGCGCAATGCCGGCGGGCGTCGGCTTGCCCTCGTCGATGTAGAGCGAACCGCCATTATACAGCGTGAGGCCGATGTTGTGATTGCCGCCGAAGGTGTGATTCCACGGCAGCCAATCGACGATCACAGGCGGCTCGTCCTTGAGGAACGCGAGCGTCTCGCGGATCATCACCTGATTGGCGCACAGCATCCGCTGCGTGTTGATGACGGCCTTTGGGTTGCCGGTCGATCCGGACGTCAGCAAGAACTTCGCGATCGTATACGGCTCGATCGCCGCATGAATCGCATCGAGATCGGCACGCTCCGGCGTGTCGAGCAAATCCTGCAACGACGTCACGTCGCGGCCGGACAGCGTGCCGCGCGACGCAGCGATCTCGGTCGATACCGGGACGTTGGCGATGAGCGCATCGGAGAACAGCGTCGCATCGTCGACGAAAACCAGACCGGGCGTCAGCAGCTTCATCAGATAAGAGAGCTTGCCGTAATCCTTCGACACCAGCGAATAGGCAGGCGATACCGGGCAATAGGGAATGCCCGCATACAGCGCGCCGAAGGCGATCAGCGCGTGATCGAGCGAATTGCCCGACAGGATGACGACGGGTTTGTCGGCCGACAATCCGCGCGCGATCAACGCCGATGCGACGCGCCGGCTCGATGCAAACATCTGCGCGTAGGTGAGCGTCCGCCAGCCATGATCGGCAGCGCGCTCCGCCATGAACACGCGATCCGGCGCGGCATTCGCCCAATGATGCAGACGGTCCGTGATGCGATCGGGATAGTCGGCGAGCGCCTGCGTCGGCGTGATGGTGACCGTGCCGTCGTCGTGTTGAACGACTCGAATAGCGGGATCGCTGAACGAAATGACGCGCAGCGGATGCGCGTGATCCTGCGTCGTGTCAATCGAGGCGGGAGCGGTGCTCATGTCAAACCGGCTTGACCTTCGCGGTCTTGCGTTCGAGGAAATCGCGGATGCGCTTTTTGGCTTCCTTGTCGCTTTGCGCGACCGTCGCCATCAGAGATTCCATCAGCAATCCGGTTTGCGGATTGGCTTCGGCGATCATCGGCAGTGCTTGCAACACCGCAAAATTCGTCAGCGGCGCGTTCTGCGAGACGCGGGTCGCAAGCTCCATCGCCTTGTCATAGGCCCCGTTGGGCTCGGTCAGATATTGCGAGAACCCGAACGTCAGACCCTCGGTCGCGGAATAGACACGGCCGGTCAGCATCATGTCGGCCATCCGCGCCACGCCGATCAAGCGCGGCAGCCGCACCGATCCGCCGCCGCCGACGAAGATACCGCGGCTGCCTTCCGGCAACGCGTAATAGGCGGTGGGGTCGGCGACGCGGATGTGCGCGGCGCAGGCCAATTCGAGACCGCCGCCGATCACCGCGCCGCGCAGCGCGGCTATCACCGGCACGCGGCAATACTGGATGCGGTCGAACACGCGATGCCACATCTGCGAATGACGCAGACCCTCCGTCGCGTCGCGCTCGGAGAGTTCGGACAGATCGAGACCGGCCGAGAAATGATCGCCGACGCCGTGAATGACGACTGCCCCGATGCTTTCGGGAATGTCGGTCAGCGCGTCCTGCAACGCCAGCACGAGGCCGTCATTCATCGCATTGCGCTTGTGGGGACGATTGAGCGCGATCGTCAGCACGGAGCCGATGGTCTCGATCTTGAGCAGCGCGTCGGCAGCGGTCACGGCGTTTCCTGTACGGTTTTAATATTAGTTATAATCTATAACGATTGGAGCACGTGTCAATCGTCGGACCGAAGATGGCACTGCGCTGCTTGCCGTCGTCCTGAGGTGCTCGCCGACC
>JANMAN010000569.1:0-2758 GCA_031359885.1 Tardiphaga sp.
TGATCGAGCTCGGCCGAGCGCTCCCAATTGCGGGTCATGTTGCGATACCAGTTGATGCCGCCGGTGAAGCCGGTGCGCGTGAAGGTCTCCACGAACACGTCCATTTCCTCCGACGACAGGATCGCTTTGCGCGGGTCTTTCGTGGCGTCATAGGCCGCGACCATCTGCGGAAACGCGAGGTTAGTGCCGGCGGCGGCACCGACGCCCGCCGTCGCGGGCTTGGCGTCGCCTTCGACTTTTCGCGGCGGCAGCGGCTTCTTCATAAAGGCCTCGAACAATTCGCGCGTTCTGCTGCCGAAGATTTTGTCCGGCGCATGCGACGGATCCTGAAATTGCACGATGTACATGCTGTCGCCGAAGCGTTTGCGAAACAGCGCGATCGGATCGGCCGGCGCGCGCGGCGTATGCGGCGTGTTGATGCCGACCACGCCGGCGACGCGATCCGGATGCCGCAACGGCATCTGCCAGACGACGAAGCCGCCCCAGTCGTGGCCGACGAAGATCGCCTTGTCGATCTTCAAATGATCGAGCAACGCTGCGAGATCGCCGGTCAAATGTTCGAGGTCGTAGGCCTCGACGGCGTCGGGCCGCGACGTCGAGCCATAGCCGCGTTGGTCCGGTGCGATGACGCGGATGCCGGCCTCGGACAGCGCTTTGATCTGATGCCGCCATGAAAATGCGATCTCGGGCCAGCCATGGCACAGCACCATCGGGATCGCTTCGGTGACGGGGCCGGCGTCGTAATAGCCCATGCGGATGCCGTTGACGTCGGCGTGTTGCAGCGGCGGCATGGTGAGCATGAATCGATCCTTGCGTTTGTTCGATGAAGACCAGCGTGCCGCAGCGAGCTCCTTCTCCCCGTTCTTACGGGGAGAAGGTTGGGATGAGGGGCTCTTACTGAACGAGACGCCCCCTCACCCGAAGCCTCACTCCGTTCGGCTTCGACCTCTCCCCGCACGCGGGGAGAGGTGAGTCAGTGCGCGTTTCAAGTCCAATACACTATCAACTCGCCACGCTCTGCTGTTGCTCCGGCTCGGCGAATGCGGTTTGCAGCAGCGCGAATTCCTCCGGCAGCATGTCGCACAACACCTGCACATGCGGGATGATGTTCGCACCTGCAATGAAGCCGAAATCGAGCTGGTCGCGATAGCTTTGCACCGTGATGTTCAGCGCCAGCCCATGCGTCGAAATCGACACCGGAAAAATATGCAGCAATTCCGCACCCGCAGCATAGAGCGTCTGACGCGGCCCCGGCACGTTGGAGACCGTGATGTTGGCGGCGGGCGGCAGCACGTCGGACAGGTTCGAGCGGCTATACAAGAGCGCCAGCACCTGCACCATGATCGGCGCGCCGAGCATCGAGACGTTCGACATCTGCGGCATCAGCGCACGCAGCGGATGCGACATTTCCTTCGACTTCGTGGACTGCGCGATAATGGTGAGCAAACGCTCTTTCGGGTCCGCGATGTCGGAGGCGATCGAGCACACCATGCCGAACACCTGATTGTCCGAGGTCGTGTTGCCCTCTTCGCGCAACGAGATCGGCACCGCCGCCGTCATCGCCTTGGTCGGAAGCGCGCCGCGCTCCAGCAGATAGCGTCGTACGACGCCGGACGACAGCGCCAGCACCACGTCGTTGAGCTTGCCGCCGGACGCCTTCGCCACCGCCTTGGCCGCGGACAACGAAATAGACGTGCCGGCGAAGCTGCGCTCCGACGAAATCGATTTGTTGAGGATGGTCGGCGGCGACAGCATGCTGACGATGTTCTCGCGCGATGTCGGATCGGAGACCTTGCCGATCACGTCCGACATGCTTTTCAGCATCGTCGGAACGGAGCTTGCGAACTTCACCGCGCTTTCGATCTGAAACATGGCGTTGTCGAACAAGATCGACCCGAGATCGCTTTTGCCGGAGCGCGGCAGATCGATGCTTTTCGGCGTCTGCGACGAATCGAACGGTTGTCGCCATAGTTGCTGATAGGAATCGATCAGGTTGGCGGCGATGTCGCGCGGCTCCTGCTGAACTTTTCGCGCGGTGGGTTTCGGCACCTCGCGCGGCACCGGCGTCACGTCGTAGATCATATTGGTCAGCGCGGCCCCCGCGCCGCCATCGATGCAGGCGTGATGGATCTTCGAATAAAGCCCGACCTCGTTGTCCTTCATGCCTTCGAAGACGTAGAACTCCCACAGCGGCCGCGCGCGGTTCAGCAGCTTCGCATGCATCCAGCCGACGATACGCTCCAGCGTCGCGCGATCGTAAGGTGCCGGCAGGCTGCCGCGAAAAATATGGCGATCGATGTCGAATTGGTCGTCCTCGACCCATGACGGATGGTCGATGTCGAGCGGCGCTTTTTGCAGGCGGGACGTCAAGATCGGCACGACATGAAGCCGTGCCGCGATCATCGCTTTGAAGTCCTCGAAGAAATTGCCGGCATGATTTTCGGGCAGCCGGAAGATCGCCATGCTGCCGATATGCATCGGCATTTCCGGCGTCTCGAGATAGAGAAACGACGCGTCCATCGAAGACAGTTTTTTGCCGTCGGCCATCATCGTCCCTCCCCGAACCACGCGCGCGACGCCTTTCAGGCGTTCTGCGCGCGATTGTGCATGGTTCCGGCAGGGATTTGCAATGGGGAAAGCGTGCGAAGGATGCCGCGTCGTCCTGGCAAGCGAGCGCCAAAGCAGCGCTTCTTGCGCTGCCAAGGCGTGAGCGAAGGCCGGGACCCATAACCCCTGGCTTCACCGATAAAAAAAGAAC
>JANMAN010000590.1:0-1991 GCA_031359885.1 Tardiphaga sp.
TCAGATGGGAGACGTCGATGAAGAGAGCCGCTCTGGCGCTGCTGCTGGCAGCCTGCCTCACGCCTGCCATGTCGCCGAATTCATGGGCGCAGGATAAAACGGTCAATCTCAAAGTCTCGTTGTGGGTGCCGCCGGCTCATCCGTTGGTGCCGGCGACGCAAGCCTGGGCAGCCGACATCGAAAAGGCCTCCGGCGGAACGATCAAGATGTCGGTTTTTCCTTCCGAGCAACTCGGCAAGGCATTCGATCATTACGACATGGCGCGGGACGGCATCGCCGACATCACCTACGTCAATCCCGGCTATCAGCCGGGCCGTTTCCCGATCGTCGCGGCCGGCCAGCTTCCGTTCGTTTTTAACGACGGCAAGAAAGGCACGCTCGCGCTGAACGAGTGGTATCAGAAATACGCCAAGACGGAGATGAAGGACACAAAGCTGTGCTTCGCGTTCATCCACGATCCAGGATCGATGCACGGCAAGAAAAAGATCCTGCTGCCGGAAGATCTGAAGGGCGTGAAAGTTCGCCCGGCGCAGAGCACGATCGGGGAAATGGTCAAGCTGTTTGGCGGCACTAACGTCCAGGCCTCGGCGCCGGAAGCGCGCGACGCCATCGAGCGCGGCGTTGCCGACGAGATCGCGTTTCCGTGGGGATCGATCTTCCTGTTCGGCATCGACAAGGTCGTGAAATATCACATCGACGTGCCGCTCTACAGCACCGTGTTCACCTACAATATCAACCTCGCCAAATACACCTCCATGTCGGATGGGCAGAAGAAGATCATCGACGACCACTGCACGCCGGAATGGGCCTCCAAGGTCACGGACCCATGGACTGATTTCGAGGCCAACGGCCGCGTGAAGATGAAAGCTCTGGCCGGACATGAAGTCTATGCGCTGACGCCCGAGCAACTCGCCGCCTGGAAGAAAGGCGTCGAGCCGCTGAATCAGAGTTGGGCCGATCAGGTCAAGAAAGCCGGCGGCGATGCCGCGGCGATCGATGCGGATTTGAAGGCGACGTTGAAGAAGTACGACGCGGGGCTGTGAGCGCGCTGCAACGGAAACGCCGTCATCCTGAGGTGCGAGCGCAATGGCCGATGCCTTCATCGGTCGTTGCGCGAGCCTCGAAGGATGCGTGATAAACCGCCGTCGCCCTTCGAGACGCGCGCAAGTGGCGCGCTCCTCAGGGTGACGGCTTCTTTTTAACTGCGCCGAGAAGTCCATGGCCCACACCCCCGAAGTCACGCCCGACGGCGCCGTTGTTGCGCCGGAGCCGGTGCGCAAGAACGCGATGGACAAGTTCATCGACTCCATCGAGTGGATCGCGGCGTTCTTCGTCGGCATCGTCGCGCTGAACACGTTCCTCGCGGTGTTCATGCGAAAATTCTTCGCGGTCACGATTCCCGATTATTATAATTTCGGCCAGTTTCTGCTCGGCATCCTGATTTTTTGGGGCATCGCCGCCACGAGTTATCGCGGCAGCCACATCACGGTCGACCTCGTCTGGGCCAACGCGACGCCGAAATACCAGCGCTGGATCGACGTCTTTGCCACGCTGGTTCTGCTGTTCGTCGTGACCGTGCAGACTTACACGCTGTTCGACAAGGTGATCTCGACCCGCGCCGAAGGGATCGTGACGATGGACCTTCAGGTGCCGATCTGGCCGTTCTTCCTGGTGTCATGGATCGGCGACGTCTCGGCGGTGCTGCTGATCGGGATTCGTACCTACAGGCTGATCTTCCATCCGGATCTGATGCACGATCCCAAAATCAAGAACGTGGAGTAGCCCGGCATGAGCAACGAGGCCGTTGCCTTGGTCGGCTTTGTCAGCCTGTTCGCGCTGATGCTGCTGCGCGTTCCCGTCGGCATGGCGATGGGCCTCGTCGGCATCACCGGCTTCGGCTATCTCACCGGCTTTGCACCGGCGCTGAAACTGGTCGGCCAGACCACCATGCGCACGGTGACGGATTATTCCTTTGGCGTGATCCCGATGTT
>JANMAN010000603.1:0-3806 GCA_031359885.1 Tardiphaga sp.
ATCGAGCCCTCCACCGCGGACATGTCGATCGAAAACCGCGACAGGATTTCGCCGCGCTTGGTCCGCGCGAAATAGGCCGACGGCAGATTTTGAACATGCTCGAAGAGTCGCGTGCGGATGTCGGTCACGAGTGCTGCGGCGAGCCGCGCGTCCCAGCGCTCATACCAGACCGCGACGATCGACGTGATGATGCCGGCGGTTGCGAGCACGCCGAGGATCATGTAGAGCGCGCCGAAATCCTCTTCGCCGAGTGCATCGTCGATCAGATATTTCAGGCTGAGCGGCATAATGACGTTGAACAACGTCTCGACCAGAACGCCGAAGCCGACGATCGCCAGCATCTTGCGGTAGTTGCCGAGATACGGCCGCACGAAGGCGGCCATGGTCGCTAACGCACCGGCGGCTTCGCGCGCGGTGAAGACAACGAGTTCCTCGTCGTCATCATCGTCATCGTCATCTTCGTCGTCGTCTCGCCTCGGCTTGTCCGCTTTGCCCGCCTTCGCGGCCAACAACTTTTCAGCGGCCGCCTTTGCGACAGGATCGAGCGGAATTGCGAGTTTGTCGTCGAGCGGCGACGTTGCGGCCTCGCCTTTACCGGCGAGCGCTGGATCGGTCGGAGGAAGTTTAGGCGCCATGTCAAAAACCGCTTTTGGACGGCCAATGATGGCCGCAACTATCGGTGCGGACACTAGGCGATGTGAATGACGGAGGTAAAGCGCGGTCCAGGTGACAAATGCACAAAGGCGCAGCCGTTATCCCCGCAACGACGCTTTCGCGTATCTAAGCGGGGGTAACGGCCGTGCATGCTCAACGCAACGCCCCGTCTTCAAGATCAATCCTCGTCATCGACCTTGTCGAAGAACGAATAGCGCAGGCTGTCGGAGTCCGCGTACCAGTTGCCGGGCCCCTTGTTGGCTTTCAACGTCGCCGTCCACAGCGCATCGGTGACATCCTTGCGATGCATCGACAGGTCGAAGCCGTTGCCAAAAAACAGTTCCGACCACTCCCACCAGGTGCCGAGCTTCTTCACGCCGCGCAAAAGGTCGTAGCGATCGATCAGCGCAGGCGCCATGTCCGACGTGACCGATCCGAAGATCAGGCCGGTCTTCATGACGCGGTTGAGTTCCGCGACGGCCTTGACGACCTGCGTCTCGCCGACATGGCAAAGGCTGGTCTCGAACACGAAGTCGAACTGGCCCTTTTTGAACGGCATGTCGACGATCGAGCCGAGCTTGTTGTATTTCGCAAGCGCCTTCGGCGTGCGGCCGTGGATCAGCTTGTTGTTCTCGATCCCCCACGCATCGATGCCCTTCGCGCGCAGTGCGCCGACGAGTTCGCCGCTCGCGGAACCAGCGATCAGCATTTTGTAACCCCGCGACCGGCCCCAAACGATGCGAACCAGTTCCATCAGATAGGCAGGATCGGTGAAGGCGCTCCACGCCTCGCTGTAGGGACCGAGGCCGCGATAATTATCGAAATAATCGCGGTCGAGCTTATCGGACAGAGGCTTCGCACCCTGCGTGCGCCGCAGCCGCATCATCTGCGTGACGATGATGTCGGTTGCCGCATCCGACGAATCCAGCAGGCCATTCAATGTCGAATCGAACAGGTAGTCGCCGACGACGACGACGCCGGGGTGCTCCTTCGGATCGGGCCGATGATTGGTCATGACGTCGCGCACCGGCACGCCACCGGGAATGCAGTTCACGCTGGAGAGCCAGCGATGAATCTTGCCTTCCCTGAAATGCGGACGAGCATCGCCCAGCGACGCCGGGAGCGATTTCAGCGCGGCATCGATCAGTTCGTTATTGGTGAGGTTTGCAAAAGCCAACGCGTCGGAACCGGCGATCAGCCAGTTCAGAACGCCATGCGTGCCGACATCATGGCGCGCGCCTTCGTTGTAGACGCAGCAGCCGCCGAAGGCTTCCGACATGAACCATGCGCCGGGGATCTGGTCGCCCCAGAACGGCGTATCGAACAGGATCGACACGCGCAGATAATGGGCCGGCCGATCGAAATAGGCGATGTGCTTGACCATCGACTTGCGCAATTGCTCGCCGTCCCAGCGCATCGTTCCAAGCCATGAATGCGGCAAGCACACCAGCACGAGATCGACATCGCGCGTTTCCGGCCCCTTGCCGTTCATCATGTCGAGGCGGTAACGCCCTTCGCTGTTCTTGCCGATTTTCAAGACGCGGTGGTTGAGCTGGATATCCGCATCGACCTCGGAGCTGAGGCACTCGATCAACTGCTCGTTGCCGTTCTGGATCGAGTACAGGCCGATGTAGCCGTCCACATCCATCACGAAGTTCTTCATCGCGTTGAGGCCGTTGGTGTTGTGGCTCTCCGTCGCGATGTCGGAACGCGCCATCACTTTCAGAAATCGCTTTGCGGTCGGATCGGACACTTCGCGGTCGAGCAATTGCTCGCAGGTGATGTGCGCCCAAGGGTTTTCGTTGTCGTGCGCGCCGACGCCTTCGTAATATTCGATCGGCGATACCATCTTCGCGCACAGCTTGCGAAAGGCCTCGATCGCGTTGGCGGTCTTGTCGCCATAGACGCGGCGCATGCCGGGCACGTCGTTCAGAAGCTTGCCGTCCAGCATCACCTGCTCGGCATCCATCGGAATGGTCTGCAAGCCGAAATGCTGGATCAACTCGCGCAACGGATCGGGGCCCGTCATGGAGTAATCGTAGATTTCGGCGACGCCGGCCTCGTACATCGCGTCGGCCGTGTCGAATTTGCGGGTGACGATCTTGCCGCCGATGCGGTCGGACGCCTCGTAGATGGTCACGCGGCAGAGGTCGCCGAGCTTCTTGCGCAGATACCAGGCGCTCATCAGGCCGCCCGGACCACCACCGACAATTGCGAGATCAAGCATCTGGTTCTTTCACGACGCAAAGAGATTTGGTTGCCGGCAGGAAACGGGCAGCAGCCGCTATAGCTCATCCCACGGCAAAACGGAATCGGCCGCATGGACGGGACGCGCTAAGCCCCTCCAGACAAGACCATTTTCGGTCTGAAGGAAAGATGAACAGAGTTCCACAGGCGCAAGAAAAAGGCCGGCGTCACCGCCGGCCTTTTTACATGTCGTTTCGCAGTCGCGTCGGATCACTCCGCCGGCGGCAGCGCCAAAGGCTCGGCTTCCGGAGCGGACGGCACGATCGTCGTCTGGCGCTCGCGCTCGTCCAGGATCAACTTGTCGCGCTTGACGGCGACTTCGCGGATCTTGGCCATCGAGGCACCGGTGCCGGCCGGGATCAGGCGGCCCACGATGACGTTTTCCTTGAGGCCTTCCAGCGGGTCCACCTTGCCGTTGACGGCAGCTTCGGTGAGCACGCGGGTGGTCTCCTGGAACGACGCCGCGGAGAAGAACGAACGGGTCTGCAAGCTCGCCTTGGTGATGCCGAGCAGAACCGGCGTCCCCGTTGCGATCTTCTTGCCCTCTTCCTTCGCCTTGGCGTTGAGCACGTCGAACTCGATCTTGTCGATCTGTTCGCCCGAGATCATGTCGGTCTCGCCCTGATCGGTGATTTCCACCTTCTGGAGCATCTGACGGACGATGACTTCGATGTGCTTATCGTTGATCAGCACGCCCTGAAGCCGATAGACCTCCTGGATTTCGTTGACCAGATAGGCAGCGAGTTCCTCGATGCCCTTGATCGCCAGAATGTCGTGCGGCGCCGGATTGCCTTCGACGATGAAGTCGCCCTTTTCGACGATGTCGCCGTCCTGCAGATGGATGTGCTTGCCCTTCGGGATCAGGTACTCCCTGGTCTCCTCGGTCTTGTCCATCGGCTCGATCG
>JANMAN010000675.1:0-7423 GCA_031359885.1 Tardiphaga sp.
CTGGGCGAGGCCAAACATGTCGGCGCGGTGCACGATCAGGGTGTTCGCCGTGGGAATGTCGAGGCCGGATTCGATAATCGTTGTCGACAGCAGGATATCGTATTTGCCGTCATAGAAGGCCGACATGATGTCCTCGATCACCGTCGGCGGCATCTGGCCATGGGCGACCGCGACCTTCATCTCCGGCACGTTCTTGTCGAGGAAATCCTTGACGCCGGCGAGGTCCTCGATCCGCGGCACCACATAGAATGCCTGTCCGCCGCGATAGCGTTCGCGCAGCAGCGCCTCGCGGATCATCAGCGGATCGTGCGGGGCGACGAAGGTGCGCACCGCAAGACGATCGACCGGCGGCGATGCGATGATCGACAGGTCACGCACGCCGGTCAGCGCCAGTTGCAGCGTGCGCGGGATCGGCGTCGCCGACAGCGTCAGCACATGGACTTCGGCGCGCAACGCTTTCAGCCGCTCTTTGTGCGAGACGCCGAAATGCTGCTCCTCGTCCACCACGATCAGGCCCAAATCGCGGAATTTGATCGCCTTGCCGAGCAGCGCATGGGTGCCGACGACGATGTCGATCGCGCCTTCGGTCAGCCCCTTTTTGGTTGCCGTCATGTCCTTCGGTGTTACCAGCCGCGACAATTGCGCGACGTTCACCGGAAAGCCCTTGAAGCGCTCCGTGAAGGTGCGCGTGTGCTGCCGCGCCAACAGGGTCGTCGGCACGACGACGGCGACCTGCTTGCCTTCCATCGCCACGGCGAACGTCGCGCGCAACGCGACTTCGGTCTTGCCGAAGCCCACGTCGCCGCAAACCAGGCGATCCATCGGCTTGCCGCTTTCGAGATCGCCCAGCGACGCATTGATCGCGCCCAACTGGTCCTCGGTCTCGTCGTAAGGAAAGCGCGCGCAGAACTCGTCGTAGAGGCCTGCAGGCACCGAAAGTTTCGGTGCCTCGCGCAGATGGCGTTCGGCGGCGATCTTGATGAGTTCGCCGGCGATGTCGCGGATGCGGTTCTTGAGCTTGGCTTTTCGATTTTGCCAGCCTGAGCCGCCGAGCCGATCGAGTTCGACATTCGTCGTGTCGGAGCCGTAGCGCGACAGCAGCTCGATATTCTCGACCGGCAGAAACAGCTTGGTCTCGTTGGCGTAGCGTAATTCGAGACAGTCATGCGGCGCGCCGCCGACCGCAAGCGTCTGCAAGCCGACGAAGCGTCCGATGCCGTGCTCGACATGGACGACGATGTCGCCGACGCCGAGGCTCGTGACTTCCGAAATGAAGTTGTCGAGCTTGCGGCTTGATTTGCGCGTCCGCACCAGCCGATCGCCAAGAATATCTTGCTCGGTGATGACCGCGACGGCGTCGGTCTCGAACCCCGACTCGAGGCCGACGACGGCCAGCATGGTTTCGTTGCGCGGCGTCGCCTGCACGGTGCGCCACGAATTCACCGACGTCAGATGAACGAGCTTGTGATCCTTGAGCATGCTCGCCATGCGGTCGCGCGAGCCTTCGCTCCACAACGCGACGACGACTTTCTTGCGAACGCTTTGCAGGGCGCCGATATGCGCCACGACTTTCTCGAACACGTTGATCGAGGTGTCCGCGCGCTCCGGCGTGAAGTTGCGCCCTGCCCGCGCGCCGGCGTCGATCATCCCGGCCGAATCCTCCGGCACGTCGAACGGGGTCAACCGCGCCAGCGCCGTGTCGTTGAGCGTCGTCTCCCATTCGCTCTGCGTCAGATAAAGCCGGTCCGGCGGCAGCGGCTTGTAGATCGCGCCGCCGCCGGGAATGCCGAGCGCGTCCTTGCGCGCCTCGTAATAATCGTTGATCTGCTTGAAGCGCTCGCGCGCGGCGTCTTCGCTCTGCGGCTCGATGGCGACGGGCGCGTCGCCGAGATAGTCGAACAGCGTGTCCATCCGCTCGGAGAACAGCGGCAGCCAGTGCTCCATGCCAGGATGGCGGCGACCTTCGCTAACGGCTTCGTAGAGCATGTCGTCGCGATCGGGCGCGCCGAACTCTTTGATGTAACCGGTCCGAAAACGTTTGATGGTTTCGGTGACGAGCTGGAATTCCGAGATCGGCACGAGATCGAGCCCGCGCATCGCGAGCAGCGTTCGTTGCGTTTCCGCATCGAAGGTGCGGATCGATTCCAGCGTGTCGCCGAAAAAATCGAACCGCACCGGCTGGTCCATCCCGGCGGGAAACAGATCGAGGATGCCGCCGCGCACCGCGTATTCACCGGGCTCGCGCACGGTCGACGAACGGTTGTAGCCATTGTGTTCGAGCCACGCGATGATGGACGCCATCGGCACGATGTGGCTCGGCGCGACCGACAGGGCCTGCGCCGCGACCATTTCGCGTGCGGGCACGCGCTGCACGACGGCGTTGACCGTCGTCAGCACGAACAGCGGCTCTACGCTGCCTTTCCACCGCGACAGCTTCGCCAGCGTCGTCAGGCGTTGCGCGAGAATGCCGCCATGCGGCGACACGCGGTCGTAGGGCTGGCAGTCCCACGCCGGGAATTGCATGACGCCCAAATCGGGCGCGAAGAACTCCAACGACCGCGCGAGCTGCGCCATGCGCGGGCCGTCGCGGCAGATCACCGCGAGGCTGACGGCGGGCGGCTTCGGCTTCGCGGCGACCGCGCGCGCCAGATCCGATACGATCAGGCCTTCCGCACCTTCAGCGACATTGGCAAACGTCAGCGCTCGGCCGGGCGCAAGCTGCTCGGCAGGCGATCGCATCGGCGACTTCATGAATGAATGTCCGTGCCGTCGAAGGCCTTGATTCGCTCGAACAAGGCACCGCCATGCGCCGGATCGATCTGCGCATGGCCCGAAAAGGCGTTGTAGAGATCGGGATCGGGCAATTCCATCAGCGCTTCGAGCGCCGTCATTTCGGCGTCCGACAGCGTCGCGATTTCGGCATCCGCGAAGCGGCCGAGGATCAGGTCCATCTCGCGCGTGCCGCGATGCCAGCAGCGAAACAACAGCCGCTTGCGCCTGTCGCTCAGGCCGTCGCTCGATCGTGTCGTTCCGGTCATCATTCGTCTTTCATGCCAACGCCAAACGCCCGGACATGCCGGGCGGGGTTGATATAGCCCTCGCAATGGAGGATGTCAGTCCCTTCCGGACGCAAAGCTGCCCTCCACGCCCGATAAATCCGACAGCCTCATCTTGCGAAGAATGCGGGATGGCCGGATCGGCGAGCGCAAAGGGCGCTCCTGTCCGGCCATGACGGAATTGGAAACCATGCGTCCGCCGATCCTCAATCCGCTGTTCACGCTGGTGACGGACCTCACAGGCGTCGGCCCGAAGCAGGACAAGCTGCTGCAATACCTGCTCGGGCGTAGCGAGACGCCCCGGATCGTCGATCTGCTGCTGCATTTGCCAACCGCCGTGATCGACCGCCGCGCCCGACCGAAGGTGCGCGATGCCGTTCCGGGCACGATGGTGACGCTCGAAGTCACCGTCGATCGGCATCGTCCAGCACCAGGCGGACGCTCGCGCGCGCCGCATCTGGTCTACGCCAGCGACGAGACCGGCGATCTCGTCATCACCTACTTCCGCGCCAAACTCGAATACGTCGAGAAGATGCTGCCAGTCGGCGCGAAACGCTTCGTATCCGGCACCGGCCAGATGTTCGACGGCACGTTGCAGATGATCCATCCGGATCGCGTCGTTGACGAAGCCGCGTTTTCGCAATTGTCCGGCATCGATCCCGTCTATCCGCTGACCGAAGGCCTTGCGATCGGCTCGCTGCGTCGCGCGATCGGCCTGGCCTTGCAGCGGTTGCCGGCGTTGCCGGAATGGATCGATCCGGTCATCCTCCGACGCTGTTCGTTTCCGCCGCTCGCCGAAGCGCTGCGCCGCGTTCACATCCCCGACGAGATCACCGACATCCTGCCGGAAGGGCCGTTCTGGTCGCGGCTGGCGTTCGACGAATTGCTCGCAGGCCAACTCGCGTTGGCGTTGGTGCGCGCGCAATTGCGCCGCCCGGCCGGCGCGCGCAATGCCGGCGACGGCCATCTGCGCAACAGGATCATCGACGCCCTGCCCTATGCGCTGACGAAATCCCAACAGGAGGCCGCCGCCGCCATCGCCGCCGATTTGACGAAGCCGTTGCGGATGCTGCGGCTGTTGCAAGGCGACGTCGGCTCGGGCAAGACGGTCGTGGCATTGCTCGCCGCCGCCGCCGCCGCGGAAGCCGGCAAGCAAACCGCCTTGATGGCGCCGACGGAAATCCTCGCACGCCAGCACATCAAGACCATCACGCCGCTGGCCGAACGCGCCGGCCTGCGCGTCGCTATCTTGACCGGCCGCGAAAAGGGCGCGGAGCGCCGCGACATTCTTTTGCGACTGGAAAACGGCGAGATCGATTGCCTCGTCGGCACCCATGCGCTCATTCAAGACGACGTGTTTTTCAAAGACCTCGCATTGGCCGTGGTCGACGAACAGCATCGCTTCGGCGTACGCGAGCGGCTCGCGCTCACGAACAAGGGCGACGCCGTCGATGTGCTGGTGCTCAGTGCGACGCCGATCCCGCGCACGCTGGTGTTGACCTATTTCGGCGACATGGACGTGTCGGAGTTGCGCGAAAAGCCCGCCGGCCGCCAGCCGATCGACACCCGCGTCGTCTCGAACAATCGCCTTCAGGACGTGATCGACGGCGTCGGCCGCGCGCTCGATGCCGGCAAGCTGGTCTACTGGATCTGCCCGCTGGTCGAAGAATCCGAAAACGTCGATCTGACCGACGCGACCCAACGATTCGAGTCGTTGCGCGAACGGTTTGGCGAACACGTTGGCCTCGTCCACGGCAAGATGCGCGGCCCGGACAAGGATCGCGTGATGGCGCAATTCTCGGCCGGCGAGATCGGCGTGCTGGTCGCGACGACCGTGGTCGAGGTCGGCGTCGATGTGCCCGCCGCTTCGATCATGGTGAACGAGAACGCAGAGCGTTTCGGTCTTGCGCAATTGCATCAGTTGCGCGGCCGCATCGGGCGCGGCTCGGAACAGTCCAACTGCATTCTCGTCTTCAAGCCGCCGCTGAACGAGATCTCAGAGAAGCGCTTGAAGGTGATCCGCGAAACGACCGATGGATTCAAGATCGCCGAAGAGGATTTGAAGCTGCGCGGCGAAGGCGACGTGCTCGGCACCCGCCAAAGCGGCATGCCCGGCTTTCGCATCGCGCGGCCCGAGGTTCATGCGCAACTGGTGACGCAGGCACGCGACGAGGCGCTGCGGATTTTGAAGGACAACCCGAAGCTGGACGGCGATGAAGGCGCGGCGCTTCGCGCGCTGTTGTATCTGTACGAACGCGACGAGGCGCTGCCGTTGATCGGGGCGGGGTGATGATCGCCGTAGGATGGGTTGAGCACTTGCGAAACCCATCGCGCGTTGGTGATGGGTTTCGCAAGTCGGTGCGGAAGGCGCACCGACGCTTAACCCATCCTACAATTACCCCACCCGCTCGGGCTGCAACGGTGCGGCGCGCGCGGCCATCTCGGCCTCGGCCAGCGCCGCGATCTTTTTCTGCGGATCGGCACCGGGCTGCACCACGCCGGCCGACATGATGAGCGTGGCGGCATCTTCCGCGCTCATGTCGATCTCGATGATCTTGCTTTTCGGCAGATAGAAAAAGAAGCCCGTCGTCGGGTTCGGCGCACACGGCAGAAACACCGAGATATGCTCCTCGCGCCCGGGCAAGCTGGCCGCGACCTCGACGCTCGGCGCCTGCGAGATTAGCACGATCGACCACATGCCGGGCGACGGAAACTCGACCAGACCCACCTTGCGGAAGCTCGACCCGGTGCCGGAAAACAGCGTCTCGAACACCTGCTTCAGCCCGCGATAGATCGCGCGCACGACCGGCATCCGGCCCAGCACTTTTTCGCCGAGATCGACCAGCGTGCGGCCGATCAGATTGGCGGTGAGAAACCCCAACAGCGTCAGCGCGATCACCGCGACCACGAGGCCCGAACCCGGCAGGCCGAACGGCAGATAGGTCTCCGGGCGGTAGTCGATCGGCACGAACGGGCGCACCAGCCCGTCCACCCAGGTGACGAACCACCAGGTCAGATAGAACGTGATCGCGATCGGCCCCGCGACGATCAAGCCCGTCAGGAAATACGTCCGAAGCCGTCCCATCAGGCCGCGCGGCGGTTCCGGCGTGACCGGACCGGGCGGAGTTAAAGGCGGCAGGCTGGTGCGGGTCGTCATAGGCGTCTGATCCAGAGGTGATGAGCCGCGAGTCTAGCAGGTTCTAAGCCGATCGGGCTAGCAACGCGGTCGCACCCTACTCCACCGTAACCGACTTCGCGAGGTTGCGCGGCTGATCGACGTCCGTCCCCATGATGACGGCGGTATGATAGGCTAGCAACTGAACCGGAATGGCGTAGATCATCGGCGTGAACATCGCCCCCATGTCTGGGAGCACAATCGTCACCAGCGACGAGATCGTCGCCTCGGCCGCGCCCTTTGCGTCGGTCATCAAGATGATGTTGCCGCCGCGCGCCGCGACCTCCTGCATGTTCGACACGGTCTTTTCGAACACCCTGTCGTACGGCGCGATGACGACGACCGGCATGGTTTCGTCGATCAGCGCGATCGGGCCGTGTTTCAACTCGCCCGCCGCATAGCCCTCGGCGTGGATGTAGGAAATTTCCTTCAGCTTCAACGCGCCTTCGAGCGCCAGCGGATACGACGTGCCGCGCCCCAGATATAAAACGTCGCTGCATTTGGCGATGTCGCGCGCCAGATGCTCGATCTGCGGCTCGGTGGACAGCGCCTCCGCCATCAATCGCGGGATTTCGACGAGACCGTGAGTGAGTTTCGCTTCGTCCGCGTCGGACAATTCGCCGCGCGCCTTGCCGGCGGCGATGGCCAGCGCCGCCAACACCATGAGCTGGCAGGTAAACGCCTTGGTCGAGGCGACGCCGATTTCCGGACCGGCCAGCGTCGGCATCACGATGTCGCTCTCGCGCGCGATCGTCGAGGTTGCGACGTTGACGACTGACAGCGTGTGCAGGCCTTGCGACTTCGCGTAACGCAACGCCGCCAGCGTGTCGGCGGTCTCGCCGGACTGCGAAATGAAGATCGCGAGATCGCCCTTGCGCAGCGGGGCTTCGCGATAGCGAAACTCTGACGCGACATCGATCTCGACCGGCAGCCGCGCCATCCGCTCGAACCAGTATTTGGCGATGAACCCCGCATAGCTCGCGGTGCCGCAGGCGGTGATCGCGACGCGCTGAATATCTTTGAAATCGAACGGCAGCGTTGCCGGCAGCGCGATGCGCTCGTTCGCCATGTCAACGTAGCGCGCCAGCGTGTGGCCGACCACTTCGGGCTGCTCGTGAATTTCCTTCGCCATGAAGTGGCGGTAGTTCGCTTTATCGACGACGAACGATGATGCGCCCGACTTCACGACGTC
>JANMAN010000681.1:0-1689 GCA_031359885.1 Tardiphaga sp.
ATCAAGCGCGGCCAGATCATTGCCAAGTCAGGCCAGTCCGGTGAAGTCGGTTCTCCGCAACTGCACTTCGAAATCCGCAAGGGTTCGTCGCCGGTCGATCCGCTGTCGTTCCTCAACGGGGCTTGAGAAGAGAAGTTGTCACTGAGGTGCGCATGCTCGTGAAGTTGGTAGGATGGGTTGAGCGAATGCGCGGTTTTCGCGCCAGCTTGCGAAACCCATCGCGACCGTGATGGGTTTCGCAAGGGCTCAACCCATCCTACGGTACACTCCCTTACTTCCCCGCCAGCCGCACGCCCATCCGCCCCGCAAGGTCTTGCGTGAATTGCCATGCGACGCGGCCCGAGCGTGAGCCGCGCGTTGTCGACCACTCCAGAGCATCGCGCACCAATTCGCCGTCATCGATCTTAATACCGAAATGGCCGCAGTAGCCGCGCACCATCGCGAGATAGTCATCCTGGCTGCATTTGTGGAAGCCGAGCCAGAGCCCAAAGCGATCCGACAGCGAAACCTTTTCCTCGACCGCCTCGCCGGGATTAATCGACGTCGAGCGTTCGTTCTCGATCATGTCGCGTGCCAGCAGATGTCTGCGGTTCGACGTGGCGTAAAGGATGACGTTGTCCGGTCGGCCTTCGATGCCGCCTTCGAGCACGGCCTTCAATGATTTATACGACGCGTCGTTGCCGTCGAACGACAGGTCGTCGCAGAACACGATGAACAGGAAGTCCGACGCGCGAAGTTGCGTCATCAGCATCGGCAGGGTCTCGATGTCCTCGCGGTGAATCTCGATCAGCTTCAGCCGGCCATCGACGTCCGGGCGCGCATTGACGGCCGCGTGCGCGGCTTTGACGAGCGATGATTTGCCCATGCCCCGCGCGCCCCACAGCAGCGCATTGTTGGCGGGAAGACCTGTTGCGAAACGTTCGGTGTTTTCGATCAGCATGTCGCGCATCCGTTCGATGCCCTTGAGCAGATCGATATCCACGCGGCTGACTTTCGGCACGCCGACCAACCGCCCGTCCGGATGCCACACGAAAGCGTCCGCGGCCTTCAGGGAATCGGTCGCGTCGGGTTTCGCGGTGCTGGCCGACAGATGTGCGGCGATCGACTCCAGCGCGCGCGCGATCCGCGTCTGATCGCTCTCCGCGCGCAGTTGTTGCGGACGTTTTGCCGCGGTCGGTTTCAAGGCGCGGGGCGCAGCTTTCGAAGCATTTCGGGAGCTGGTTTTGTTGGTTTTTTTCGACATGAGCGTGGTTCCTTCCGAGGCACTCCTAGCGATCCGGACAGTTCGCCGCAAGCCGCGCCTCAACCAAGCTGAGACCCCAGCCGCGCCCTGCCGTATGACAGGCCCGTAACGTTGCAATTGGGACCGTGGCGGTTATAGTCCCGCCGAATTTGCCGAAACCGGTCCGCAATCGGTGCCGCTGCCGGTTTGCAACCCATCTCGCAAGGATATTTTCGATGTTGATCACTCCCGCGTTTGCCCAGGCTGCGGCCGGCGGCGACACCAACAGCATGCTGATGTCGCTGCTGCCGTTCGCGCTGATCTTCGTCATCATGTATTTTCTGATCCTTCGCCCGCAGCAGAAGAAGATCAAGGACCACGCCGAATTGGTGAAGAACATTCGCCGCGGCGATACTGTCGTGACCACGGGCGGCCTCGTCGGCAAGGTCACCAAGGTCGTCGATGAC
>JANMAN010000733.1:0-7085 GCA_031359885.1 Tardiphaga sp.
TGAGGTGCGAGCATTCTTCATGCGAGCCTCGAAGGGCGACGGCCAGCGATGCCTCCCACCCCCTCATAATCAGCCTTCGAGGTTCTCGTTGGACACGATCTCGATGCCGAAACCGGAGAGGCCTTTGTAATCATGCACCGACGAGGTCAGATTGCGGATCGACGTCACGCCGAGATCGCGTAGAATCTGCGCGCCGACCCCGACTTCGCGCCACTGCATGTTGCGATCGGCTTCCGCCGAATTCGGCGCGTCGAGCGGCGCCACAGGAACGCCGGCCGCGCCGTCGCGCAGATACACAAGAACGCCGGAACCGGCGCGTTTGAAATGGTCGAGCACCACTTGCATCTTGCCCGGGCCGGCGAAGATATCCTTGACGATGTTCGGCTTGTGGAACCGGGTCAGCACATTCTTGCCGTCGCCAACGCCGTTATAGACGAACGCGACATGGGCGATGGAATCGAACGGTGAGCGGTATGCGAAGCCCTGCAACGGGCCGATCGGGCTCTCGGTCGTGAACATCGAGACCCGCTCGATCAATTTTTCGCGGGCTTGCCGATAGGCGATCATGTCCGCGATGGTGACGTGCTTCAGCTTGTGCTTCGCCGCGAATTCAGCGACCTGCTCGCCCTTCATCACGGTGCCGTCGTCGTTCATCAACTCGCTGATGACGCCGACCGGCGCGAGATTGCTGAGCTTGCACAGATCGACCGCGGCCTCGGTATGGCCGGAGCGTAGCAGCACGCCGCCGTCGCGCGCGATCAGCGGAAAGATATGGCCCGGCCGCGCGAAGTCCGTCGCCCCCGCATTCGGATTGGCCAGCGCACGGCAGCACGACGCGCGTTCGTCGGCGGAGATGCCGGTGCCGCCGTCCGGCTTGTAATCGATCGACACCGTGAAGGCCGTCGTGTGATTGCTGTCGTTGTGCGCGACCATCGGATCGAGCCGCAGCCGCCGCGCGTCCTCGGTGGTGATCGGCGCGCAGACGATACCGGACGTGTGGCGGATGATGAACGCCATCTTTTCCGCCGTGCACATCGAGGCTGCAACGATGAGATCGCCCTCGCCTTCGCGATCGTCGTCATCGGTGACGACGACGATCTCGCCGGCGGCAAACGCTTTCAGCACTTCGGCAATCGGATCGGCCATACGCGCACCCTTAAGACCACCCTCGGGAACCTGAGGTGGGGACGATATGACCCAGAGCGCGGAGCGACGCAACCGCCGCAGCGGAATGGCTGACGTCGCATTGGTCGCTTAAAAACAAACCGCCCGCCTGTTGCCAGGCGGGCGGTTCGGTCGGTCTCGAATGCAGCGGATCGATCAGCCCTGGGGCTGGCTATCCGCCGAAGGTGTCGATCGTGGGCGCTGCTGCGCCATGAACTGATCGAACTCTTCTTTGTCCTTGGCGTGACGCAGCCGATCGAGGAAATCCTTGAACTCGGTCTGCTCGTCTTCGAGCCGACGCAGCGTCTCCATGCGGTAGTCGTCGAAGGCGCTGTTGCCGCTGGTCGGCGGACCGAAGCCGCGAAAGCCGAAGCTGCTGCCGTTGCGGTCCATCCGGCCGCACATCCGCTCCATCTTGTTCTGCATGCGCTCCATCTTGTTGGCGAAACGAGCCTGACTCCAATAACCCATTTTTCCGCTCCCTAATGTGTAGAAGAGAACTGCGAGGCCGACCGGCCACCAGAACACGAAGCCCAACACGGTCAGCGCGATCCAACCGGGCGACGGCCGATAGCTCGAACGTGGGGCGTAGTACTCGCCAGCGGACCCGCGCCAACGATGGATATCAGCGGTGTCGGACATTGACCTCTCCGTGAACGGCACCATGCCGTTGTTAATGTAAATAACATTTACATACCTAAACCGTTCCAGCTTTTTGTCAAGATCGCGGCCAGACGGCTCATTCACTTATTTGGGAGCGCCCCACGGACCAGCCCGGGCGCCCGGCTTTTTGTCCTCGGATGACGGGCCAGCAGATTTGCGCTGGTCGGTCGGGAAGCCCAGCCCGCGCAGATAGATCAGCACGCCGGCTTCGAGAAGATCTTCGGCGGCCATCGGCAGCTTGCGCCGCGCCGCGTCGCCGCGTCCGAACAGCGAAGCGACGCCGTGCGACATCGACCAGATGTGCAATGCCATCATCAGAGCGGGCGGACGCGGCACGCCGGGCGGTGTCATCGCCGCGAGCCGCTCGGCTGCGGCACGGATCACCGCGAAGGCACGCTCGCTAGCCAGCGCGAGGGCAGGGTTTTGCTCGATGGGCACGCCGGATTCGAACATCGCCGAGTAAAACGCCGGTTCGTTGCGCGCGAATGTCAGATAGGCCCTGCCGAGGCGCTCGAATGCCGAAACCGTATCGGGCCGTCCGTCGTCCCAGGCCTGTGCCAGCGAGGCCTCGAACTGCGAAAAGCCACGCTCGGCGATGCTGGCGAGCAGATCGTCGCGGTCGCGGAAATGCCGGTACGGCGCTGCCGGGCTGACCCCTGCGGAACGCGCGGCATCCGCGAAGGTAAAACCCGCAGGCCCCTTTTCCGCGATCAGGCCCAGCGCCGCTTGCAGCAGCGCCTCCTTAAGATTTCCGTGGTGATAGCCGCGCTCGGCGCGGCGGTCGTCTTTGCGCCAGCTCATGTGAACAGGTCTTACATGAGCTGCGCGCGAAGGTCACCCACCATCAACATTGATGCAGCGCTGGAACCGTTGTGGCCGACGACCGGATGATTTTCTGGTTGGGCGCTTTATAAGTCGCATCGCTGATAAAAAACCGCGGGAGCGAAGATGGGCAATGTTGCGCAACGTCGAGTCGCGCTGGTCACGGGCGCTGCGCGCGGTATCGGCCTCGCTGTGGCCAAACGTTTTCTAGCCGAAGGCTGGCGCGTGGCCCTGCTTGATATCGAACACGATCTCTTGCAGCAAAGCGTCAGCAGCCTCGCCAGCCCCGACACCACATTGGCGCTGACCTGCGACGTGGCGGATTGCGACGCGGTGCACGCGGCCGTGGCCGCGGTCGAGACTCGCTTCGGCCGCCTTGATGCGCTGGTCAACAATGCCGGCACGGCGACGTTCAAACCCATCCTCGACACTACGAAAGCGGAATGGGATCGCATCCTCGCCGTCAATCTGTCCGGGCCATTCTTCATGACGCAAGCCGCGGCGCCGGTCATGCGCGACTCCGGCGGCGGCGCGATCGTCAACATCACGTCGATCTCCGCGGTGCGCGCTTCGACGCTGCGCGCGGCCTATGGCACCAGCAAAGCGGGCTTGGCTCATTTCACCAAGCAGGCGGCGGTCGAACTCGCCAGCCTCAACATCCGCGTCAATGCCGTCGCACCCGGCCCGGTCGAGACGGCGATGGCGGCGGCGGTTCACACGCCGGAAATCCGCGCCGATTATCGCGACGCGATTCCGCTCAATCGTTATGGCCTCGAAGAGGAATTGGCAGACGCCGTCTTCTTCCTGTGCAGCGATCGGTCGAGCTACATCACCGGGCAAGTGTTGGCGGTCGATGGCGGCTTCCAGGCCACCGGCATCGGCCTGCCGACGCTGCGCGGCGAACGCCGGAACGGATGAGACCGTTCCGGCTTCGCACCGATCGTCTGGTCGTCGGTCGGGCTAAGCGCAGTTCACCATCCAGGGCGTGCCGAAGCGATCGACGCAGCCGCCAAAACCCTTGGCCCAGAAGGTCGGGCCGAACGGCATGTTGACGGAGCCGTTCTCTGACAGTGCTGCGAAGATGCTTTTGGCCTTTTCGAAATCCTCGATATGGATCGAGACGTCGAAGCCCTGCGGCTTGTTGAAACGCTCGGGCGGCGCATCCGACGCCATAATCCGGTGGTCGCCGACTTTCATGCAGACATGCATGACCTTGCCCTTCATGGCATCGCCCATATGCACTTGCGCATCGGCCGGCGCATCCTCGACCTTCATCATCATTTCGATCTCACCGCCGAGCACCTTCACGTAAAACTGGATCGCTTCTTCGCAATTGCCTTTGAAAAACAGATACGGGCTGATCATCATGATCTTTTCCTTTCGCTGGTGGACGACAAATCGGCGGTCAGTTCATCGCCGCGACATCGCGGCTCCGTGATGCGGTCGTTCCGACGAAGGACGTGCGGCATGCCTGCGATCCGACATCGCGAGTGAAAAATAAGTTTGTCATTCCGGGATGCGCGGTCGTATCGAATTGACGCAGCGTCAGTTCGATACTTCACGCACGCCCCGCAATGACGGGGGTTGATTGCTGTCCCGCTGCAAACGGTCGAGATGCATCCTGATATGCGCGGCTTCGGCCGGCGTGTTGGCGAGCGCGATAGCACGATCGAACGCGACGCTGGCGGCGGCGTCCTGCCCCAGCTGCATCAGCAGCGCGCCTTTGACGCCAAAAAAATGGAAATAGCCCGCGAGCCGCTTTTCCAGCGGCGCGATCATGGCGAGCGCCGCCTCCGGCCCGCGCACTTTCGCGACGGCCACCGCGCGGTTCAACGTGACGATCGGCGACGGCTGCAAGATTTCGAGCGAGTCGTAGAGCAGATCGATTTGCGCCCAATCTGTGTCCGCGGGCGTCGCGGCGCGCGCATGCAAGGCGGCGATCGCCGCCTGAATTTGATACGGCCCGGTGCGACGATGGCGCATCGCCTTGTCGATCAAGGCGAAGCCTTCCGCGATCATCGTGCGATTCCAAAGGCCACGATCCTGATCGTCGAGCAGGATCACCGCGCCGTCTGCGTCGAAGCGTGCGGCCGCGCGTGCGTGCTGGAGGAGCATCAGCGCGGCGAGGCCCATGATCTCAGGCTCGGCGGAAAACAATTTCAGCAGCAACCGCGAGAGCCGGATCGCTTCCTCGCATAATGGCGCGCGTGCCTGTGTCGTGTCGCCGCCGGCGGAATAGCCCTCGTTGAACACGAGGTAGATCATCGCGGCGACGCCGGCGAGCCGCTCGGCCCGCTCCGGCGCGCCCGGCGTTTCGAACGGCACATCGGCGTCCGCGACCGCGGCCTTGGCGCGCGTGATGCGCTGCTCCATCGCCGCCTCGCTGACGAGAAACGCACGCGCGATCTGCTTCACCGTCAGTCCGGAGACGATCCGCAGCGCCAACGCGATTTGCTGGGTCGCGGGCAATTGCGGGTGACAGCAGATGAACAACAGCCGCAGGATATCGTCCCGATATTGCGAGCCGTCCAGCCGCTCGGCCAGCTCGGTTTCGGCGTCGTCCAGATCGGAGATCAACTCGTCCGGCGGCAGCGGCTGCTGTTTCTTGGCACGACGGACGTCGTCAATCCCCGCGTTGCGCCCAACCATGATGAGCCAGGCAGCGGGATCGCGCGGCGGCCCGTTCTGCGGCCAGCTTTTCAGCGCGCGCAGGCAGGCATTTTGAAACGCCTCTTCTGCAGCGTCGAGATTGCGGAAATATCGCAACAGAGCGCCGAGGGCCTGGGGCCGCGCCGAGGTCAGCGCCGCATCGATCCAGGCGAGATCGCTCATGTGCCATGACCCTGAGCGTCATGACCTTGAGCGTCGTGGCCTTGAGCGTCGTGACCTTGAGCCGGACCTGAGGGATTTATCGGGCCGCCCGGCATGAACAGGCCGATCGGGCGTATCTCATACGCCCCGCCGGGATTGGCCACGCCAAGATCGCGGGCGATCGTCAGCGCGCCGTCGAGGTCGTCCGCCTCGACCACGTAGAACCCGAGCAACTGCTCTTTGGTTTCCGCGAACGGCCCGTCGAGCACCAGCGGCGGATCGGTGTGCTTGCGTAGCGTCGTTGCCGCCGTCGTCGGCAGCAGCCGCGCCACCGGGCCGAGCTTGCCGTTCCGTGCGAGCTGGCTGTGGACGATGTCGAGGCGGCCCATCACCGCCTCGTCTTCCTCGCGGGTCCAGGCGCCGACCGCGGCTTCGTCGTGATAACAAAGAATGGCGTAAAGCATGCGCGAAAGCTCCTTCGTATCGAGACGACGAACGACGCGGCCGGAGTCCGACACGGCCGAGAATCTATTCGATGCGATCGACCAGCGCGAGCCTGATGGCGCGCGCTTAGAACGGTGTGTCGCCTAGACCTGCCATTTCGGCCGGGCGCGAGCCGGGCGCATCCCACCGGAAGCGCCGCTCGGCTTCGGTGATTTGGAGATCGTTGATGCTGGCCTCGCGCCGCTTCATCAGGCCGTGCGCGTCGAATTCCCATTGCTCGTTGCCGTAGGAGCGATGCCACTGCCCGGCATCGTCGTGCCATTCGTATTGAAACCGTGCGGCGATCCGGTTGTCGTGAAACGCCCACAAATCCTTGACGAGCCGGTACTCGTGCTCCTTCGCCCATTTGCGCGTGAGGAAAGCCACGATCGCGTCGCGGCCCTGCAAGAACTCGTTGCGGTTACGCCAGACGCTATCGTCCGTATAGGCCAGCGACACCCGGACCGGATCGCGAGAATTCCAGGCGTCCTCCGCCATGCGGGCCTTTTGGACAGCGGTCTCTTTCGTGAACGGCGGCAGCGGCGGGCGCGACATAAATCACCTCAACATTGATATGCGGCGAACTCTAAGGTCGTGACCGCCGGTGTCGATGGCGAATTTCATATGCTGCGATCGTTAAAGCTGATCGGCCTTCATCGCGATGCGCAACGCTTTCGGGATCGGCCGCGCCCGGCCACCGGCGACGAAGGCGACTTTGACGGTAGCGTCGAGCAGCAGCACGTCGTCGCGTCGCACCTCCTGCCGCAGACTGATCGACGCGCCCCTGACGTCGAGCGGCGCGGTGACGATGTCGAGCAAATCATCCATGATCGCGGGCTTGAGGAAATCGATCTGCATCGCGCGCACGACGAAGGCGAAGCCGGGCGCTTCGCTTGCGGCTTCCGCGAACAACGCGCGTTGGTCCGCGCCGAGCAGCCGCAGATAATTGGTGCGGCCGCGCTCCATGAATTTGAGATAATTGGCGTGGTAGACGATGCCGGAAAAATCCGTGTCTTCGTAATAGACGCGGACCTGCATGCGGTGCGCGCCGTCGCAAATGATGCCGTCGAGGGGAGCTGTCACATTTGCTCCGTTATCGTGCGTTTCAAGTTGCGGCTCGTGTGCAAAACGCGAAGGATGAG
>JANMAN010000746.1:0-2484 GCA_031359885.1 Tardiphaga sp.
CGCATCAGCGCAGCCGCAATCCGGGAGAAGACCGATGGGAGTTTCGTTCGCCAAGATCGATAACGAGATCTGGTCGACATTCGACATCCAGCCGACCGCGAACCCGACGCCCGACGCTGCGCGTGCAGCGCGGCTCGCGGACCCCGGATTCGGCCGCGTCTTCACCGACCACATGTCGATCGTCCGCTACAGCCAGGACAAAGGCTGGCACGGCGCGCGTGTTGAATCTCGCGCGAACTTCCCGCTCGATCCGGCGACGGCCGTTCTGCATTACGCGCAGGAGATTTTCGAAGGCCTCAAGGCCTACAAACGCGAGGACGGCGGCGTCAATTTATTCCGTCCCGACGCCAATGCGCGACGTTTCGCGAACTCCGCCGACCGCATGGCAATGGCGCAGTTGCCGGAAGCCATCTTCATCGAAGCCGTCGAGCAACTCGTGCGGATCGATCAGGCCTGGATTCCGGGCGGCGAAGGCAGTCTCTATTTGCGGCCATTCATGATCGCAAGCGAGGTGTTCCTCGGCGTGAAGCCGTCAGCCGACTACATCTTCGCCGTCATCGCCTCGCCCGTCGGCTCCTACTTCAAGGGCGGACCCGCGCCGGTGTCGATCTGGGTGTCGGAAAAATATACGCGCGCCGCGATCGGCGGC
This sequence comes from Tardiphaga sp., assembly GCA_031359885.1. GTDB lineage: Bacteria > Pseudomonadota > Alphaproteobacteria > Rhizobiales > Xanthobacteraceae > Tardiphaga. The sequence goes on from JANMAN010000746.1 coordinate 650, forward strand.
ACCGGCGCAGTCAAATGCGGCGGTAACTACGCGGCAAGCTTGCGCGCGCAGGCCGAGGCCATCGAACATGGCTGCGACCAGGTGGTGTTTCTCGACGCGATCGAGCGACGCAACGTCGAAGAACTCGGCGGCATGAACGTGTTCTTCGTGTTCGACGACGGCACGATGCTGACGCCACCTCTCGGCACGATTTTGCCCGGCATCACGCGCGATTCGATTATCAAGCTGGCGCAGGATTCCGGCACGCAAGTGCGCGAAGAGATCTACACGATCGACCAATGGCGCGCAGATGCCGCCAGCGGAAAACTGAAAGAGGCCTTCGCCTGCGGCACGGCAGCCGTCATCTCGCCGATCGGCACGGTGCGCTCCGCCAGCGGCGATTTTCTGATCAATGGCGGCGTCGCGGGTCCTGTTGCGATGGGCATGCGCAAGGCGCTCGTCGATATCCAATACGGCCGCGCGGCCGATCCGCACAACTGGATCAGGAAGGTGCTGTGAGTTGGTGGATGGGTGGAGCGAAGCGATACCCATCGCCGCAGACGATGCGGTGATGGGTTTCGCTGGCGGTACGACGTTCGGACCACGGCTCAACCCATCCTACGCAACTTGAACTGCGACCAGCCCCAATCGCTCCCGCCGCATCCATCGCCACATCATCGCGCAAGCGACGATTCCCAGTCCGGCGGCCAGCCCGATCCAGACGCCTAATCCCTGGAGACCGAAGCCGAAAGCCAGCAGCAGGCTGATCGGCATGCCGAAGCCCCAATAGCCGAGGCCCGCGAACACCATGGGCATAGTTGTGTCCTGCAAGCCGCGCAGCATGCCGGCGCCGACCGCCTGCGCGCCGTCTGCGATCTGAAACACCGCCGCGCAAAACAGAAACGACACCGCGAGTTCGACGACGACGGCGTTCGCCGGATCGTCGGACACCACGAACGCACTGATCAAGAGCCGCGGCGCGATCAGCATCAGCGTGCTCATCGTCGCCATAAAGATCATCGCGAGACCAAACGCGGTCCACCCCGCGCGGGCGATGCCGTCGCGGTCGCCGGCGCCATGCGCGCGACCGACGCGCACCGTCGCTGCCTGCCCCAGTCCGAGCGGCACCATGAACGATACGCCGGCGATCTGAAGCGCGATCGAATGTGCCGCGATCGACGACGTGCCGAACTGGCCCATGATAAAGACGGCAGCGCTGAACACCGTAATCTCGAATGCGAGAGTCGCGCCGATCGGCAGGCCGAGTCGCCACAACGCTGCGAGGCGAAGCCAGTCCGGCCGCCACCATCGGCCGAACAGATGATAGCGACGAAATTTTCGCGCGAAGAGAACGACCAGCGCGAGGCCGACGAACATGAACACATTCGACAGCGTCGTCGCCAGACCTGAGCCGACCAAGCCCATCGCGGGAAACCCGAGATGGCCGAACACCAGCACCCAATTGGCGAAGATATTGAACACGATCGCGGCGGTCGTCACAACGACGGCCCACATCGGCTGCTCCATCGCGGCAACGAACGAGCGCAAAGCGATGAAACCCAACGCCGGCAGAAAGCCCCACATCAGCGCGTGGACGAAACGTCCGGCATCAGCGGCCAGCGCCGGCTCCTGCGCGAACAGCAGCATCACGCCTTCGGTGTGCCACAGCACGACCCACGCCGGCACGGAGATCAGACCCGCCGACCAAAGTCCCTGCCTGAAGGTGCGACGGACATCGCGCACGACTTTTCGTTTGCGGCCGAAGGCTTCGGCCATCATCGGCGACGTCGCGGTGATGACGCCGATCGCGAAAATTAAAATAGCGATGTAGAGGTTCGCCCCGAGCGTGCCGGCGG
>JANMAN010000747.1:0-2085 GCA_031359885.1 Tardiphaga sp.
GAAAATGCGAGCGAGCCCGGAATCCATAACCACCGCGGGGAGTATGGATTCCGGGCCTTCACCACGCGCCGGCTTCGCCGACTTGTGATAAATCCCGGAATGACTCTCACCGAAAATCCTCAGCCCGCAACTCGATCGGCTGACCATGCGGCGTGCGGTCGGCCGCGTGGTCCCACGCATCACGCGTGCGATGTAAGGCGTCGTCGGTCGTGACACCTTTGTCCGCAACGATGCGCTCCAGCGTTGCGAGCCAGTGCTGATAATAGGTCTCGCCGGTGTCGGGATCGCCGGCCGCTTGTGCGCGCTTGATTTCGTTGGCCAACGTCGCCGCCCATTCGGGCCATGTGAACACGCCGCGCTCGTGCAGCGTCAGCGTCATTGCGAAGGCCTGCGCTTGCCACGGCGCGGCGAACACCGGGCCGTCCTCGTCGCGGGGCAGGCCGGGCAGAGCGAGCACGTCGCTCATGCCAGCTCCAGATAAGGCTCGAACGCATCGATCGATATCTTGACGGTCGGATCGCCGTCCGGTCCCCACAACTCGGTCGCCTCGAAGACGACGGTGTAAAGCCATTGCGGATTTTCGCCGCCGTCATGCGCGACGCTATCCGGAAAAACATGACAGCCGTGATCGCGCTCGACCACACCGAGATGGCCGCGCACGTAGCGGGGCAGGCGCGTATGCGTCGCGGGATGAATGTTTTTCGCGCGCACGCGATCGCCGGGTTTGAATTTCGCCGGATGCGGAGCAGCCCGCTCGAACTGGCCGCGGACCATCACTGCCGAAACTTTGTCGGGCATGAGCTTGCCGCGTGGCAGCGGTTGCGGCGGCTGAACCGCGTGGCCGGATTTGACCTCTTCGGCACTCACGAAACGTTTTGCGATCAGCATGTCTTCCAACCCGAGCAACCACTTTTTGTAGTAGCTGCTGGACAGATAGACGTCCGGCGGAAGCGCTTCGCGATAGAAGCGCGACGTATCGATATTGAACGCGCCGGCCGCGCCCATCGCGCGGACCATCGCGAGCACGCGGCCTTCCCACGCGGCATGAAACATCGGCTCGTTGGCTTCAGGTTCGACCCGGCCGAACCCGTCCATGCCGCCCATGTCATGAACGCCGTTCACGACCGGACCTCGGGTGTTTTCGCGAGGCCGGTGCCGATCATGGAATCACGCGTCACCAGTGTGGCCAGTTGCTCCTCGCTCCAGTCCTCAGTGCCGTCGGGCCGCATCGGCAAAACCAGAAAGCGGGTCTCTGCGGTCGAATCCCAAACCCGGATGTCGATGTCCTGCGGCAGGCTAACGCCGAAATCCGCCAGCACCCCGCGCGGATCTTTTACAGCGCGCGAGCGATACGGCGCAGCCTTGTACCAAACCGGGGGCAGGCCGAGCATTTCCCAAGGATAACAAGAGCACAGCGTGCAGACGACCATGTTGTGCCGCTGCGGCGTGTTCTCGATCACCACGAGATGATCGCCGGTGCGGCTGACATGGCCGAGCGTGCTGATGGCCTTGGTGCCGTCGTCGAGTAAAGCTTGCCTAAAAACCGGATCGCTCCAGGCTTTCGCGACGACCAGCGCGCCGTTATGCGGACCGATCTTGGTCTCATAGGCCTGAATGATGGCGTCCAGCGCCGCCGGATCGATGTAGCCTTTTTCGGTCAACACGGTCTCGAGCGCGCGGACGCGCAACTCGGTCTCGGACAACTCCGAATGGTCGTGATGATGGTCGTGCTCGTGATGATGGTGTTCGCTCATAACGCAGAGGATAGTCGCAACATTCAGGCGCTGTCGAGCGCGGAAACTGGTAATGCTCGCCGCATGGACCGCTGGATATCTCGCCTGCTGATTCTGATCGGCGTCGTCGCGACGACGCTCGCGCTGTTTCTCACCGGCGACGCGTTTGCTGCCAACGGCGCTTACATGGTGGACGCCGCGGATATTTCCGACCTTGGCTCGTGCAAGCTGGAAAGCTGGCTCTCGACCGCGACCAACAGCGACTTTCTCGGCGTTGCCAATCCCTCCTGCGTCGTCGATCTCGGCAAGCCCGTCGAATTGAGTCTGCTGACGACGCATTATCGGTCGGACG
>JANMAN010000756.1:0-3733 GCA_031359885.1 Tardiphaga sp.
CATCGAGACCCTGTCGGGATTTGAACCACTGCCTGTCGCGATCGATCAAAGAGATCAGCACGATCGGCATCTGCAAAGCCAGTCGCGCGAGACGCGTAATCCGGTCGAAGGATTGTTCGGGACCTGTATCGAGGATGTTGAGACCGCGTAGCGACGCAAGGCGGGCGTCTTCATGAGTCAAGATATTGCATTCCATTGATCAACTCCCTCGTCACGGTCGAGGGGACCGTGACGATCGACGCCACTCATGACGCGACGTTCGTAAGTAAGACTTAAAAAATTTGCCAAAATCCTAATATGAGATGAAATCCTGGAGTGCCACACAACCAAAAGTCGTGACATCCTAAGCGCTTAACCCGCCCGCTGCTCACCTGTCGCCTCGCACGCCGCACGCGCTCCGGAGTCACGCGCGCCATGCGCCGTGGAGAAGAAATGCGGTGAGGTGGCTTCACCTGCGAAGAACAGACGCCCATCGACCGGGGCGGCGAGAACAGCGCGCTTGTCGGCGTGGCCGGGCAGCGCATGTGAGTACGAACCGCGCGCAAACGGATCATGCGCCCACCGCGACTCGGCAAGTGGTTTCAGTTTGCGGCGATAGTCCGATCCCAGCAGCGCCACGATCTCGTCGATGCTCTGCGCCGCCAGCGCACCGTCGCCGGCGTCTTCGAGATCGCGCGCGAATTGGCCACCGAAGAACCCCTCGATGCAGGGTTGCCCGAACGGCCGCAGATGATAGCTGCCCATCGCCGTTCGCATCGTGGCGCCGCGCAGATTGCCATCGCTGGGCAGAGCCTCCGGTTCATCGAGCGCCAGCATGACTTTATCCGCGAGCCCGAGCGGCAGATGCCGTGCGGCATCGATCTTGTCGGGCAGAGCTGGATGAAACGCGATCGCTTCGTCGGCCATCAGATTGGTCGGGATCGTGACAATAACTTGCGCGGCACTGAGCGTGCCGCGGTTGGTTTCGATCGAGATGGGATCGCCGGAATGATTGATCCGCGAGACGCTGGTGTTCAATGCGATGTGAGCTGGTCGGGCATAGGCTGCGATCAGCGAGCCGTAGCCGAGCCGCACGCGCCAGTTCACCTCGGTGTCTTCATAGGCGTCGAGATCGTGCACCGAGACGCGCGCGAGTTCGGCGCCGTTGATGTAAGTCGAGAGCGCGTCAAGCATCGGATTCCAGCGGTTGCCGGCTTCGAGATAATTGGCGGCCGGTGCGTCGGTCTCGTTCTCTGCGGCGCGATCGATGCGCGCGTAGAAATCATCGATCGCGCGCGTGAACTCGGCCCGCTGGTCCGGCGGAAAGCCGACATTGTAGCTCTGCTCGCGCCACGGCGGACGCGTCTTATCGACAACGAACCCCAACTCGTTCGCGATGCCGACGAAGGAATTCTGATCGGCCGAATGCAGCCAACCGCAGCCGCGATCGAACAGCACGCCGGGACCGGCTTGAATGGTATGTGCGCGCCCGCCGACGCGATCGCGTGCTTCAAGGACGAGCACCGATTTGCCGGAGTTCTCGAGCGCGCGCGCCGCTCCCAAACCGGCGGCACCTGCGCCGATGATCGCGATGTCGATAGACGAAGGAAAGTTGACCATATGCGGACGATCCGTTGTGACGGTTCTAGAAACGCCCGATATAGCCGCGCGTTTCATACACGGAAAGGCGCGTTGCATTGCGTCGGACGCTGTGTCCTGGATCGCGGGATCAATTCTTCGAGGACATCACATGACCGCTCACCCGCAACTCGAACTCTTTGCGTTCTGGCGCACGTCCGCGACCTACCGCGTGCGGGTCGCGCTCAATCTCAAGGGGATCAAGGCGCATGAACGCATCGTTAACATCGACGCGGGAGAACAGCGCGGCGAAGCGTTCCTCAAGATCAATCCACTCGGCGGCATTCCAGCGCTGGTCGAGGACGGCCATCCGCCGATGACGCAGTCGCTTGCTATCTTGGAGTATCTCGACGAGTTGCAGCCGACGCCGCCATTGTTGCCGACGGATCTGCACGGCCGCGCGCGGGTGCGATCGATCGCGTTAATGCTGGCGGCAGACACCCATCCGTTCGTCACGCCGCGTGTGAAGAAGTATCTGACAGGCCCCGGCGGCTTCGACGCCGCCGCGTTCAAGGCGTGGCAGGTCCATTGGTTCACGACCGGATTGCAGGCGGTCGAAATGCGGCTGGCGGCAGACGCGCAGAGCGGCGCGTTCTGTCACGGCGATCAGCCGACGATGGCGGACATCTGTCTCGCCAGCGTCGTAGTCGTCATGCGCGTGTTCAAGATCACGGCGCCGAACATTCCGACCATCGATCGCATCATCGCCAACTGCGACGCGCTCGAGGCTTTTGCGAAAGCCGATCCATTCAAGCAGGACGGCGCGCCAGTGAAATCGTAATAACTGAAAGTAGCGGAAAACGAAAACGTCCGACATTCTGGCGCAATGATCTTCGATAAATATACAAAACTGGTCGTTATCGGTAATAGCGGATCAGGCAAAAGTACCGTCGCGACTCATGTCGCTGCCGCGACAGGGATATCCGCTCATGATCTCGATCTCATCCATTGGCACGAGGACGGCCGCAAAAGAGATGAGACGGAGTCAAAAATGCTCGTCGGTCAAATCGCTTCGAAAAGTTCGTGGATCATAGAAGGCGTTTATGGCTGGCTGGCAGAGGTGGCCTTGTCAGAGGCAACGTCGCTCATCTGGACAGACTTGTGCTGGTCCGAATGTCGCCATGGCATAATTCAGCGCGGGCTGAGACGTGGAATGACATTCAAGGATCAGGACGAACTTATAGTCTGGGCAGAACATTACTGGATCCGCTCGACCTCATCGTCATTCGCTGGTCATCAGCGAATGTACGCCGCATTCGGCCGCGCTAAATTGCGCTTGAATTCCCGCGCGGAGGTTTCGTCCCTGATTGCAGGTTAGGCTGATTGCAGAAGTAAAACGTCATTCCGGGCGCAGGCGGCTCTTGCCGCATGCGAACCCGGAAACTCGTTATGTTTATCTCGAACTGATTCCGAGTTCTCGTCCGCGAGATGCGGACGAGCCCAGATAAGTTTTAAGCCACGGCTTCCTTGGTCTTTTCGGCGCGCTTGCGGTCGTTCGCATCGAGATGCTTCTTTCGCAGGCGGATCGACTTCGGCGTAATCTCGACCAACTCGTCGCTCTCGATATAGGCCAAAGCCTTTTCCAGCGTCATGCGGATCGGCGGCGTCAGGCGCACCGCTTCATCCTTGGAGGTCGTGCGGATGTTGGAGAGCTGCTTGCCCTTGAGAACGTTGAGTTCGAGGTCGTTCTCGCGGGTGTGCTCGCCGATGATCATGCCCTTGTAGACCTTCCAGCCGGGCTCGATCATCATCGGGCCGCGATCTTCCAGCTTGAACATCGCATAGGCCACGGCCTCGCCCGCATCGTTCGAGATCAGCACGCCGTTGCGGCGGCCGGCGATCTCGCCCTTGTAGGGCAGGTAGGCGTGGAACAGGCGGTTCATGATCGCCGTGCCCTTGGTGTCGGTCATCAACTCGCCCTGGTAGCCGATCAGGCCACGGGTCGGCGCGTAGAACACCAGTCGCAGGCGGTTGCCGCCGGACGGGCGCATCTCGATCATCTCGGCCTTGCGTTCGCTCATCTTCTGAACGACGACGCCGGAGAATTCCTCATCGACGTCGATGACGACTTCTTCCACCGGCTCAAGCACGTTGCCGTCGTCGTCCTTCGTCAACA
>JANMAN010000758.1:0-3328 GCA_031359885.1 Tardiphaga sp.
GCGACGAAGCAATCCAGTTTTTTAGCCACTCAACAAAAAGCTGGATTGCTTCGCGCAATCGAGATCGGCGAGACCGCCGATTTCGATTGGCTCGCAATGACGAAATGGCTTCTGTTATTTTAAGTGCCACCCCTCGCCACCAGCGCGAACAATTGTTCGAGGCTGAGCAGCGTATCGGCGCAGGCCTCCGCCACTTCGATGCCCTTGAGCGCGAAATGCTGGCGGAAGAAATCGACATGCGTCGAATGTTCGTGGAATTGCTGCGGCGTCAGCACCGCCGAGAAGATCGGCACTTCGGTTTGCAATTGAATATCCATCAACGCCTTGATCACGGTGTCGGCGACGAATTCGTGCCGATAGATGCCGCCGTCGACGACCAGGCCTGCCGCGACGATCGCAGTGTAGCGCCGCGTCTTGGCGAGCAGTTGGGCGTGCAGCGGAATCTCGAACACGCCAGGCACGTCGAACACGTCGACATTCGATAGCGGAATGCCGCGCGCTTCGATCTCGCGATTGAACGCCGCGCGGCATTCGGCAACGATCTCGCGATGCCACGACGACTGGATGAAGGCGATGCGCTGCGGTTTGGTGAACCGCCGCGGCTGCGGTGCCGTCGGCGGACGATCGATTGTGTCAGAAGTATCGGGAGAGATCGTATCGGGAGCGTCTTGTAGGAGCTGATTCATGGCTTTCCTCTTTCAGGACCAGAATCAGGGCACACGGCACGGCAAACGCTGCGCAAGCGCGCCGCGTCCACCGCCATCCGTTCTCTTTCATCCGGACTATACCGTCGGCTTCGGAATCACACCGAATCTGCTGACCCCTCCGTTTGCGACGGAGGGCGCTCGCGGGCTTGGGCTTGCGCCCTTACCGCCGGTGGGGAATTGCACCCCGCCCTGAGAACATCGACCGCCCGATATGGACGGCCTTCTTAAAATATGCCGAAGCGAGCCATGTACCGCAAGACCCATCCGACTCTCACGGCGTGCATCGGGGCCATGAGACTCGCGCTCCGCGAGTCCGATTCCGGTTTGTTCTCGTCGCGATGCGATGATCTGTGGACGGGCGTCCGATTGCTTGTGGACGGAGTCCGCCCCCGGTTGCGCGGATTCCGCAAATCACATCACTTCATCCTCGCAGGCCACGAAGCAAAACCCAGATGAGGCCTGCAGCGGCGACAGTCGTTAACGATTTGGCTTAACGGCACGTCCTGCCGCAGGCGTATCTTCGCACTGCGTATCAACACATCCATGCGTGTCCGCGCATTCAGAAAGCAAGGTCGAGTCGGCATGTCCCTCCTCGAAAGCGTCATCGATTCCCGTATCAACCCGCTTGCGGTGGTCGAGGATATTGCGACCGATCACAATTGGGCGTTTGAGCGTTCCGGCGAAGACGAAGTCACCATCGTCACGCGCGGCGACTGGACCGATTACCAACTCTCTTTCACCTGGATGAACGAGATCGAAGCGCTGCATCTGGCGTGTGCGTTCGACATGAAGATTCCGGCTGCACGCCGCGCCGAAGTGCAAAGACTGATCGCTGCGATCAACGAACAGATGTGGGTCGGGCATTTCGATATTTGGACGCATTCGGGCATGGTCATGTTCCGGCAGGCGTTGCCGTTGCCGGAAGGTCTCACCGCATCGAGCGCGCAATGCGAGACGATGCTGGTCGGCGCGATCCACGCCTGCGAGCGTTATTATCCGGCGTTTCAATTCGTGGTCTGGGCCGGCAAGACCGCTGCCGAGGCGATGAGTGCCGCGATGTTCGACACGCAGGGCGAGGCGTAAGACCATGGACGACGCGAAGCCGGACATCGTCGTTCCGGATGCGCCGGATGACGATGATCGAGCGGCGGTTCTTGCCGCGTTGGTGAGCTACAATGACAAGGCCGTAGGCCGTGCGGCTGGCTATCAGCCGTTGGCGATCCTGATCAAAGATCCCGACACGCAAGCGACGATAGGCGGGTTATGGGGGCGGATGGCTTATGACTGGCTGTTCGTCGAATATTTCGTGATCCCCGATCAATTCAGAGCCCAACATTTGGGATCGAAGATTTTGGCACAGGCCGAGGAGATGGCGCGTTCGCGCGGCTGCATCGGCGTGTGGCTCGACACCTATTCGTTTCAGGCTCCCGAATTTTACAAGAAGCAGGGATATGAGATCTTCGGGACGATCGACAATTACCCGAAAGGCTTTTCGCGACACTATCTGCAAAAGGTGTTGGTCTGACGGCGTTTGAACAAAATTTGTCGTCATGGCTGGGCGAGGGCGCGAGGGGCGTGTCCGACTTGACCAAGCCATTCATCCTGAACAAATAAGTTTTTGAAACGGATGGTTCGTCGGATCAAATCCGGCGATGACTGTCGTCCTGTTGGAGACGTTCATGGCTGCAGAGAGTGCGCTCGCCGATTTCACCGGCACGCTGGCGCTCGCCGGCGCGGGCAAGATGGGCGGCGCGATGCTGACCGGTTGGCTGGCGCATGGGTTAAACCCCGCGCGCGTCGTCGTGATCGATCCGTTTGCGCCGGACGAGATCAAGGCGCTCGGCGTCGCGATCAATCCCGAAACGATCAGCGACGTTGCGGTGCTGGTCGTCGCCGTGAAGCCGCAGATGTTTCGCGAGGCGGGTGTGGCGTTGAAAGCGTTGGTGCGGCCCGACACGCTCGTCGTCTCGATCATGGCCGGCACGACGATCGCCGCGATTAGTGAAGTCTGCGGCGGCAAGGTCGTTCGCGCGATGCCGAACACGCCGGCCGCGATCGGCCGCGGTATTACCGTCGCGGTGCCGTCGCCCGGTATCAGCGCCGAGCAGCGCGGCCTGGCCGATGCGTTGCTGCGCGCGACGGGCGCGGTCGAATGGATCGACGACGAGGCGCTGATGGACGCGGTGACGGCCGTATCCGGCTCCGGGCCGGCCTATGTGTTTTTGCTCGCCGAAGAATTGGCGCGCGCCGGCATTGCTGCCGGTCTGCCGGAGCGACTTGCGACCACGCTGGCGCGCGCGACGGTTTCAGGCTCCGGCGAACTGCTCCATCGCTCCGATCTGGACTCCGCAACGTTGCGCAAAAACGTGACCTCGCCGGGCGGCACGACGGCGGCGGCGTTGGCGGTGTTGATGGCCGATGACGGGATGCAACTGTTGATGACCCGTGCCGTCGCGGCGGCAACGGCACGCTCGATCGAACTGGCGAAGTAGGGCAATTGCTACGGGGCGTCATTCCGGGGCGCAGGCGGCACTTGCCCGCATGCGAGCCCGGAATCTCAGCATTCTGGGCACGCTAAACATTATAAGATTCCGGGTTCGCTTGCGCTATCGCGCTTCGCG
>JANMAN010000014.1:0-1804 GCA_031359885.1 Tardiphaga sp.
GTCATCCCTGCGATGAAATTTCCGATCGCTCGCGCCCGGCCGGCATCATCGCCGGCTGCCTCGACCGTCGGCCGCCATTCGGCCGGCAGATCGGCAGGCGTCGTCGAATACCGCCGGAACAGATCTCGGACCACCGACGCCGCATCGTTCATCACCAGCACGACGCGCGGCGCGCGATACATCCGTTCGCGCAAGAAGGTCTTGATGTAAGACTCGGCCTCGTCCGCGTCAGGTGAAAACGCGACCAGCGCGCTATCGTGGAAACGCACCTCATCGACGGATCCGGGCCTCGCCTCGGCCAGCCGCCGGCCGGTTTCCGCAAACACGTCCGCGATCAAATAGGAAATCAGTTCTCGGACCAGTTCCGCCCCACGTCGGCTCTCGTCGAGCGCCGGATAGCGGGTGTCGATATCCGCAATCATCTGAGCAGTATGGGGCATCACCTTCAGGTCATCGACGCCAAACAGCCCCGCGCGCAGCCCGTCGTCGATGTCGTGCGCGTCATAGGCGATGTCGTCGGAGATCGCCGCCACCTGGGCCTCCAGCGAGGCATGGCTCGACAGCTCCAACCCGAAATGCCGGTCGAACTCGGCGATGCCGTCGGGCAATCCCGTCAAAGCGTAGCGTCCCGCCGCCGAACCGGCCGCGTCGGTCAGCGGGCCGTTGTGCTTGACGATGCCTTCAAGCGTCTCCCAGGTCAGGTTGAGGCCATCGAACTCCGGATAGCGATGTTCGAGCGTGGTCACCACCCGCAGCGTCTGGGCGTTGTGGTCGAACCCGCCATATGCCCGCAGGCATTCGTCGAGCGCCCGCTCGCCGGCATGGCCGAACGGTGGATGGCCGAGGTCATGTGCGAGCGCCAGCGCCTCCGTGAGGTCCTCGTCGAGGCCGAGCTGCCGAGCCAGCGCACGAGCGATCTGGGCCACTTCCAACGTGTGGGTCAGCCGGGTGCGGTAGTGATCGCCTTCGTGGAACACGAACACTTGCGTCTTGTGCTTGAGGCGGCGAAAGGCCGTCGAATGGATGACGCGGTCGCAATCCCGCCGAAACGCACTGCGGGTGGTGCTCGGCGGCTCGGCAAAGCGACGACCGCGGCTATGCTCGGGGTCGCAGGCATAGGCCTTGCGCGGAGTTGCCATTCCGACCGCCACGATGTCTTGCCTCTCTATTCGTTTGATTCCGCGATGCCGGGCACTTAACTATGGTTGAGGCCGGATACCAATGATTTGGCCGCGGAGACTTGAGACATGACCGAATCCGTCACCATCAGCGAGCGCGCCGCCAAGCGCATCGGGCAAATCCTGAAATCCGAGGGCGACGGTGCCATGCTGCGCATCAGCGTCGAAGGCGGTGGCTGTTCGGGCTTTCAGTACAAGTTCGATGTCGAGCGCGCTCAGGCCGAAGACGACCTCGTGATCGCCCGCGACACGGCGGTGGTGCTGGTCGATCCCGCCTCGGTGCCGTTTTTGGCGGGCTCCGAGGTGGATTTCGTGGACGATTTGATCGGTGCGTCGTTCCGCGTCGTCAATCCCAACGCCACGGCGTCTTGCGGCTGCGGCACCAGCTTTTCGATCTGAGACGTAAGGTCGTAGGGTGGGCAACGGCGCTCTCCCGGCGACCCTTTGTCGTCCGGGGCACCGTGCCCACCAAGATGCGACTCTGGGATAGAGAATTGGTGGGCACGCACCGCCTTCGCCCAAAGCTTCGGCGATTGCTTTGCCCACCCTACGGTTTCGTGTCTCAGGGCGACGCATCACAAATTTCATGCGACGATGTCTTGAATGGCCAATCACCATCTTCCGGA
>JANMAN010000021.1:0-1918 GCA_031359885.1 Tardiphaga sp.
CCCAACGTTTCCATCAGCGGGCTGGATCGATTTTGTACGCGCGCCATCTTGTTGGCGTTGCGCTCGACGGCGTCGATGCTGGCGTCGATCCGCGCGCGCATCGTCTGTTCCAGTGTGAATGCTTTCACGGTCCGGATGCCTTGCAACGATTCCTGCATCACCTCGAGAATGTCGGCGGTGCCGGTGAACTGCGTCTTCGCGAGACCCTTGATGCGTTTGACCAGCTTGCGCAGGATCAGCATCGCCGGGGGCACGACGAGAAATCCGAAGATCGACATGTAAGGGTCTTGCGACACCATCACGATGACGAGCGCGATGAGAGTCAGAAGATCGCGGCCGACGGCATTGATCAAGAGGTTGAGCACCTGCGTGACGGAGGTCGCACCCGCGGTGAGCCGCGCGAGAAATTCCGACGAATGACGCGCGGAGAAAAAGCCGACGCTTTCGCTCATCAACTTGGCGAACAGCCGGCGCTGGTTGTTGGCCAAGATCGCGTTGCTGATCTTGGATAGGATCACCGAATGGCCGTAGGTCGCGGCTCCCTTCAATGTGAAGATCAGAACCGTGACGAGCGACAGCAGCGCGATGGCGTGGACGTTCTTGTCGACATAGGCCTTGTTGATGACCTCGCCGAGCAGATAGGCCGAGCCGGCCGTGGTCGCGGCCGACACCGCCATCAGCGCGAACGCCAGCAGATAGCGCCGCCAATAGGTCATGCCCTGTTCGAGCACGAGCCGGCGGATCAGCGCGGCAGCGCCTTGGGGATCGTCGGTGATCTTGCGTGGATTGGCGGCCATCCGCACTCCGTGACGGCGCCGTCGAAAAGTCCGGGGCGCGTGCGAAACAACCGCCTCATTGCCCGCTAAACGCCGTCAATTCAAGCCAGTTTGACACATTTCGTCATTCCGGGGCGCAAAGCGCGTTAGCGCAAGCGAACCCGGAATCTTATCATGTCCATCTTGATGAGATTCCGGGTTCGCGTTCGCCAAGAGCCGATCGCGCCCCGGAATGACGCTGTGGGCCTCAGGCGGAACGGACGCCGCGATCAAGCGCCGCGCGATCGTCGACCATCTTCTGTTCCCAGGCGAGCGCATGGGCGGCAATGGTGTCGAGATCGTCGTAGCGCGGTGCCCAGTCGAGCGTGGCGCGGATCAGCGAGGCGTCGGCCACCATCTCCATGATGTCGCCGGGCCGACGCTCGGCCTGCTGGACCGCGAAGTTGCGCCCGGAGACGCGGCGCACCGCAGCGATGCTCTCCAGCACCGAATAACCGCGGCCATAGCCGCAATTCAGCGTTGCCGATCCGCCGCCTGCACGCAAATAGGATAGCGCGGCGCGATGTGCATCGGCGAGATCCGAGACGTGGATGAAATCGCGGATGCAGCTTCCGTCCGGCGTCGGGTAGTCCGTCCCGAAGACGTCGATCTTGGCGCGCTGGCCGGTCGCGGCCTCGACCGCGATCTTCAACAGATGCGTCGCGCCCGCAGTGGCGAGGCCGATGCGCCCTCTCGGGTCCGCGCCGGCAACGTTGAAATAACGAAGCGCGATGTAGTTGATGCCGTGTGCGGCGGCGACGTCGTGCAGCATGATTTCGGTCATCAGCTTCGAGAAGCCGTAGGGCGACAGCGGCCGCGTCGGCGCATCTTCGCGCACCGGCATCCGGTCGGGGTTGCCGTAGACGGCCGCGGTCGATGAAAAAATAAAACGACTGACGCCGCATGTGACGGCGGCCTTGAGCAGGCTCTGCGTCGTCATGGTGTTGTTGCGATAGTAGCCCAGCGGGTCGCGCATCGAGTCCGACACCACCACGGAGCCGGCAAAATGGATGATGCTATCCACCTTGTGCGCGGCGACGACGTTCTCGACCAGGCTTTGGTCGGCGGCGTCGCCGATGAACAGCGGTACGCCGTCAGGGACG
>JANMAN010000034.1:0-2012 GCA_031359885.1 Tardiphaga sp.
GACATCCTGTACTTCCGCGTCGACCGCCGCCGCAAGATGCCGGTGACGATCCTGCTCAAGGCGATCGGCCTGAACCCCGAATCGATCCTCGCCAACTTCTTCGTGTTCGACAACTTCCGCCTGATGGACTCGGGCGCGCAGCTCGAATTCGTCGCCGACCGCCTGCGCGGCGAAGTCGCGCGCTTCGACATCACCGACAAGAACGGCGTCGTCGTCGTCGAGAAGGACAAGCGCATCACCGCACGTCACGTGCGCACGATCGAGCAGTCCGAAACGCAATTCATCAGCGTCCCCGAGGACTACCTGATGGGCCGCATGCTGGCGCGCAACGTGGTCGATGCCGACACCGGCGAGATTCTCGCGAAGGCCAACGACGAGCTGACCGAAGCGCTGCTGAAGAAGCTGCGCGTGGCCGGTGTCAAGGAGATCCCGGCGCTCTACACCAACGAGCTCGACGAAGGCGCCTACATCTCGCAGACGCTGGCCGCCGACGAGACCGCCGATCAGCTGGCCGCGCGCGTGTCGATCTACCGCATGATGCGCCCCGGCGAGCCGCCGACCGAAGATGCCGTCGAGGCGCTGTTCCATCGCTTGTTCTACAACGCCGACACGTATGACCTGTCGCGCGTCGGCCGGATGAAGTTCAACGCCCGCGTCGGGCGTGACGTGCCCGAAGGCGCGATGACGCTGAGCAACGAGGACATCCTCGACGTCGTGAAGATCCTCGTCGAGTTGCGCAACGGCCGCGGCGAAGTCGACGACATCGACCACCTCGGGAACCGCCGCGTGCGGTGCGTCGGCGAACTTGCCGAGAACCAGTACCGCAGCGGCCTCGCACGCATCGAGAAGGCCGTGAAGGAACGTCTCGGCCAGGCCGAGACCGAGGCGCTGATGCCGCACGACCTGATCAACTCCAAGCCGATTTCCGCGGCGCTGAAGGAGTTCTTCGGCGCGTCGCAGCTGTCGCAGTTCATGGACCAGACGAATCCGCTCTCGGAGATCACGCACAAGCGTCGCGTTTCGGCGCTGGGCCCGGGTGGTCTGACGCGCGAACGCGCCGGCTTCGAAGTGCGCGACGTGCACCCGACCCACTACGGTCGCGTCTGCCCGATCGAAACGCCGGAAGGCCCGAACATCGGCCTGATCAACTCGCTCGCCCTTTACGCGCAGCTCAACGAATACGGCTTCCTCGAGACGCCGTACCGTCGGGTCGCGGATGGCAAGGTGACGATGCAGATCGATTACCTGTCGGCGATCGAGGAAGGCAAGTACGTGATCGCGCAGGCCAGCGCAACGCTCGACAAGGAAGGCAAGCTGATCGACGAACTGGTCAGCGCGCGTGACAACGGCGAGTCGATCCTGACATCGGCAGAGCGCATCCAGTACATGGACGTCGCGCCGACGCAGATCGTCTCGGTGGCGGCGTCTCTGGTGCCGTTTCTCGAGCACGACGACGCGAACCGCGCGCTGATGGGCGCCAACATGCAGCGCCAGGCGGTGCCGACACTGCGCCCGGAAAAGGCGCTGGTCGGTACCGGCGTCGAACGCGTCGCCGCGAAGGACTCGGGTACCGTGGTCGCGGCGAAGCGCGGCGGCGTCGTCGACTACGTCGACACGAACCGCATCGTGATCCGCGTCAACGACAAGGAAACGGTTGCCGGCGAAGTGGGCGTCGACATCTACAACCTGATCAAGTACCAGCGCAGCAACCAGAACACCAACATCCACCAGCGCCCGATCGTCAAGCGCGGCGACAAGGTGTCGACCGACGACATCATCGCCGACGGCGCGTCGACCGACATCGGCGAGCTGGCGCTCGGCCAGAACATGCTGATCGGCTTCATGCCCTGGAACGGCTACAACTTCGAAGACTCGATCCTGATCAGCGAACGTGTCATCGCCGACGACCGCTACACCTCGATCCACATCGAGGAGCTGGTCGTGATGGCGCGCGATACGAAGCTCGGCTCGGAAGAAATCACCCGCGACATCCCGAACCTGTCGGAGCAGCA
>JANMAN010000109.1:0-3691 GCA_031359885.1 Tardiphaga sp.
CAGCTCGACGTGCTGAAAGCGCGGTTGCAGGCCGAGTATCAACTGCCTGTCGATTTCGAGGTCTCAGAATTTCAGCTCGCACGCTGGATTTCGTCCGACGACCGCAAGGCGCTCGATACGTTCGTCGCCGCGAACAATTCGGGTGTCGCTGACGATGTCGATGGCGACCCGGTGTTTCTCGCCAAGAACGAATTCTATCTCGGCTATACCCGCGAGCGCGCGCCGGGCATCGTATTTTCGAGTATCAAGGACGTGAAGAAAACGGGGTAGGTCGATTTAACATTACGCGTAAGGAGGCACCATGCTCAGGAATGTCCTCATCGTCGTGTCGCTTGTGGCATCAGCCAATGCAGATGCGCGGGAACGACGGTTGGTCGATCCGTCCGCGTTTTCCCATACGCCGTGCAGTCTGCTCGAGTCCGAGCCGTGCTTGCCGACATTTTGTAGCGTGTTCGATCCGCATCCCTGCTTTCCGGAAAGCTATTATCCCAGCGGACAAAATCTGCAGCTCACGGTAACGACGCCCGTCAACGATGCGCTGGCAACTGCCGCGCCAGCTGGCGACCTCAACACGTTGCAGGATTTGTACGCGGCTTTACGCGGGTGCTGGCAGCCGCCCTCGGCAGGAGTCGCGCGTGCCGACATGCAGATCACCGTCCGTATGAGTTTCAAACGCAACGGCGCGTTGTTCGCAGCGCCCACCGTGACATTTGCGACGCCCGGCATTTCCGCCGACGTCCGCGAACTCTATCGCAAGGCGATCGCGGATTCGCTGGCGGCCTGCACGCCGTTCAAATTCACCGATGCGCTCGGCGGGGCGGTGGCAGGGCGACCTATTCTTGTCCGCTACATCGACAACCGCATTAAGGCGCGGCAGGCGCGCTTTCCGTCATTCCGGGATGCGCCAACGCCGTAGTCGGCGCAGCCGACGAGGCGTTGCGCAGGCCCGGAATGACAACAAGCTACTCGATCCGTATCTTCGCCGCCCTCACTACGTCCGCCCAGCGCGCTTTCTCGTCGGTCATCATCTGCCGCAATTGATCCGGCGACGACGGCGCCGGCGCGATCAATTGCACTTTCAGTTTCTCGATCACCGCGGGCTCGGCCAACGACTTCACCACCTCGGCATTGATCTTGGCGACGATGTCCTGCGGCGTGCCACCCGGCGCGATGAGCGCATTCCACGCGTCCGACTCGACGTCGATGCCGGACTCTTTCAGCGTCGGCACGTCCGGCAAAAACGGCGAACGCTCGGACGTCGAGACCGCGAGAATTTTCACAGCACCGCCGCCGAGTTGCGGCGTGACTGCGATCGCCGCAAGACAGACTGCCTGCACGTCGCCGCGAATGAGCGCCGTAACAGCGGCAGGCGAACCGGGGTAGGGCACGTTGATCAGCGCGCTGCCCGCCTTCTGCGCGATGGCTTCCATGCAGAGTTGCGACAGCGAGCCGACGCCGATCGATCCGTAGGCCAGCGCGTCCTTCGAGGATTTCAGCTTCGCGACGAATTCACCGATCGTCTCGACCCCGAGACTTGTCGGCACGGCCAACACGTTCGGCAGTCGTGTCAGCAGCGTTACCGGCGCGATATCTTTCGCCGGATCGTAGGGCAGCTTCGCAAACATCAGCGTGTTAACGGCCAGCGGACCGCCGAGCGAGATGCCGATCGTCGCGCCGTCCGGCGTGGCTTTTGCGACCGCGTCGGTGCCGGTGTTGCCGGATGCGCCGGGCCTGTTCTCGACGATGATCGTGGTGCCCGGATGCCTTGCCTGCAAACTGTCGGCGATCACGCGCCCGACCATGTCCGGAGTCGAACCCGCCGAAAACGGCACGATCAGGCGCACGCTGCGCGGCGGCCACGCCGCCTCCTGCGCAAACGCGGATGTCGTGATTGCCAGCAACGTCAGAAGGGAGAAAGCGGCATGTCGCGGCATTGCGTGGGTCCTGCAATTGGTGATACGCGAACCGTATAATGCGAAACGATACGCGCGACCATCGCGGTGAAGGCAGGGGGATGTCGTGGGACTGATCGTGATGATCGCAGGGCTGGCGCTGTTTCTCGGCGTCCATCTGGTGACGACGCAGCGCGACCTCCGCGCGCGTCTGATCGCGAATTACGGCGAGAGCGTCTACAAGATCGCCTATACGGCGATATCGTTTGCCGGCCTCGCGCTGATCGTCTGGGGCTTCGCCAATTATCGTGCGACGGGCTGGATCGACGTCTGGTCTCCGCCGCGTGTCATGAAACACATCGCGCTGGCGTTGATGCTGCCGGCGGTCATCATGCTGGTGTCGGCCTATATCCGCGGACGCATCTATACGACGCTGAAGCATCCGATGTTGGCCGCCGTGAAGCTGTGGGCGGTCGCGCATCTGCTGGCGAACGGCGATCTGGGCTCAATCATCTTGTTCGGATCGTTTCTCGCTTGGGCGGTGTTCGATCGCATCTCGCTGAAGCGTCGCGGCGATGCCGGCGGGCCGCCGATCCCGGTCGGCGGCGTCGGCAACGACGTCATCGCGGTCGCGGTCGGCATCGTCGCTTATCTGGCGCTCGGCTATGCGTTCCATCCCGTCGTGATCGGCGTGTCGGTTTTCGGCGCTTAAGTCTCTGCGCTAATTCTTGGAGTTTTCACCCATGTCGATTCAATCGGCCATCAAGCGCAAGACAGCGCCGGACATTCGCGCACGCAAGAACGGCGAGCCGATCGTGATGCTGACGTCGTATCACGCGCATACCGCGGCGCTTGTGGATCGCTATTGCGACGTCATCCTCGTTGGTGACTCGCTCGGCAACGTGATGCACGGCTTCGAGACCACGGTGCCGGTGACGTTGGAGATGATGATCTTGCAGGGCCACGCCGTGATGCGCGGCTCGGCGCAGTCGCTCGTCGTGGTCGATATGCCGTTCGGCTCCTACGAGGCGTCGCGCGAGCAGGCGTTTCATTCCGCGGTGCGGATCATGAAGGAAACGCATTGCGGCGCGGTGAAGCTCGAGGGCGGCGCGCGTATGGCGGAGACCATCGCGTTTCTCACCGAGCGCGGCATTCCCGTGATGGGCCACATCGGCCTGACGCCGCAGTCGATCAACGCGCTCGGCTCGTTCCGGTCGCAAGGGCAGGCCGAAGCGCAGGCGCTCGCCGAAGGCAACAACGACATCGGCCCGATCCAGAACGACGCGAAGGCTGTCGCCCAAGCCGGTGCGTTTTCCGTTGTGGTCGAGGCGGTCGCCGAGCCGCTGGCACGGCGCATTACCGAGACCATCAATATTCCGACCATCGGGATCGGCGCGAGTGCCGCCTGCGATGGCCAGGTGCTGGTGCTCGAGGACATGCTGGGGCTGTCCGCTCGGACGCCGAAATTCGTGCGCAAATACGGCGCGATCGGCCCTATGATCGAGGCCGCGATTCAGGGCTATGCCGACGACGTCCGCTCCCGCGCCTTTCCCGGGCCGGAGCATGTCTACGGGGTCAAGCCGAAAGCGTGATGGTCGAAGACTTCGCTTGTCCGGCACGCGGCCCGGCCTGTCAGACGCGCTTTTGCCTTGCCGCTGCCATATCGCTGGGCTAACGCGCCAGTCACAGTCGGGGGCGACGCCGCGGCAGCGCGGGTGTGAGACGGGGTTCTGGGTCAAGTGTCTGAAATTTTTGACGAAGTAAACGAAGACGTCCGTCGCGAACAGCTCAAGCGGCTG
>JANMAN010000128.1:0-1838 GCA_031359885.1 Tardiphaga sp.
CAGCGCGTGCTCGAATTCCTCTACGAGCGTCATCGTTTCGTCGAGGCCGCTTAAATCGAGTTGGAATAGGTGAAGTCGTCATTGCGAGCCGGAGGCAAACCTCTTGGTTTGCCGACGGCGAAACAATCCAGACGGCAACACGCGCAGGCTGGATTGCTTCGTCGCACGCGGTCTTCGAAGACGAAGACCTGGGCTCCTCGCAATGACGGCGGAGCGGACAGGGCAAACACATGAGCGAACCTCTTGTCATCGTCGGCAACGGCATGGCGGCCGCGCGGCTGGTCGATGAACTCGCCAAGACCGCGCTCGGCCGCTACGCCATCGCCGTTATCGGCGACGAACCGCGACTGGCCTACAACCGCGTGCTGCTGTCATCGGTGCTGGCCGGCGACGCGACGTCGGCGGAGATCGAACTTAAATCGGCCGATTGGTGGCGCGCGCGCGGCGTGACGCTGAAATACGGTTGCGTCGCCTCGGCGATCGATCCTGCGCGGCGCGAGGTCGATATACTGGGTCATGGCAGCATCGGTTTTTCCAAGCTGGTGCTGGCGACCGGCTCGACCGCGCTGCGGCTGAACGTCCCCGGTGCGGACCTCGCGGGCGTGCATACGTTTCGCGACAGCCGCGACGTCGATCTGCTGCTGGCGCTCGCCGCCAATAAGAAGCGCGTCGTCGTCGTGGGCGGCGGACTGCTCGGCCTTGAGGCGGCCTATGGCCTCGCAAAAGCCGGCGCGAGCGTCACGCTGATCCATCTGATGGACCGGCTGATGGAGCGCCAGCTCGATGCACCTGCTGCGGCGCTGTTGAAAGACGTGGTGGAACGCAAGGGCATCCTCGTGATGCTGAACGCCAACACCGCGACGATTCACGGCACCGACTCGGTGCAGAGCGTCGAGCTCGCCGATGGCCGTATGATCGCGGCCGACGCCGTCATTTTCGCCGCCGGCATTCGTCCGAACATGGCGCTGGCGCGGGACGCCGGGCTCAACGTCGGTCGCGGCATCGTCGTGGGCGACCAGTTGCAGACCAGTGCGGCGGATATCTTTGCACTCGGCGAATGCGCCGAACATCGCGGGACGTGTTACGGCCTCGTCGAGCCCGCCTATGAGCAGGCGCGCGTGTTGGCGATGCATCTGTCGGGCCGCAGCGCCGCCTACGCCGGCAGCGTGATGGCGACCAATCTCAAAGTTTCCGGCGTGTCGGTGTTTTCGGCCGGCGATTTCATGGCGGCAGACGGGCAGGAGACCATCCTGCTCAACAACGCCAAGCGGGGCATCTACAAGAAGCTCGTCATTGCGGACGGCCGCCTCACCGGCGCGGTTCTGGTCGGCGATACCAGCGATGCGCTGTGGTATCTCGAACTGATCCGAGCCGGCGCGTCGATCGCCGCGATGCGCGGCGATATCATGTTCGGCCGCGCGCTTGCGACACGACACATGCCGGCGATCCCAAGCGCGCCGTCGCAAAAGGCGGCTTGAGATGGGTGTCGTCGAACCGGCGCTGCGCACCACGAAGACGACATGTCCGTATTGCGGCGTCGGTTGCGGCGTGCTCGCGACGGCGGACGGGCGGGGCGGAGCGGCGATCGCGGGCGACACGGAGCATCCGGCGAACTTCGGACGGCTGTGCTCGAAGGGCACGGCGCTGGGCGAGACCCTGAGCCTCGAGCGGCGTTTGCTGCATCCGATGATCCGGTGCCGCAACGGCAACATGGAACGTGTCGCCTGGGCCGATGCGCTCGATCATGTCGCGCATCGCTTTCAGCATATCGTCGCGCGCGACGGCCCCAACGCCGTCGCATAATCGCCGCGGACCGTCGGCGGCAGGTCGTCGAGCTC
>JANMAN010000133.1:0-3538 GCA_031359885.1 Tardiphaga sp.
GATCGACTCGACGGCTTCGTCGCAGCGATTGCGCTGGCGGCGCTGGTCGGATTTCTGCGCGGCGGTGCCGATGGCGTCGGCCGCGGACTTATGGTCTGGTGAAAAAATGAGCGCAGTTCCTCTTCGTAACACCAAGTCCGCCGCGTCCGGCATTCGCAGCGTCACCGTCCTCGGGGCCACCGGCTCGATCGGCGATTCGACCATGGACCTGCTGCGCGGCGCGCCCGGTCGCTACCGCGTCGAGGCGCTGACCGCCAATACCAATGTCGACGCCTTGGCCAAGCTTGCACGTGAGTTCGACGTGAAATTTGCCGCCGTCGCCGATCCGACCAAGCTCGGCGATCTGCGCGATGCGCTGCACGGCACCGGGATCGCTTGCGGCGCGGGCGACAGTGCGATCGTCGAAGCGGCGGCGCGTCCGGCTGACTGGGTGATGGCGGCGGTCTCCGGTGCGGCCGGTTTGAAGCCAGCGCTCGCCGCGGTCGATCGCGGCGCGACGATCGCGCTCGCCAACAAGGAATGCCTCGTCTGCGCCGGCGATTTCTTCATGCAGCGCGCGGCCAAAGCCGGCGCGACGATCCTGCCGGCGGATTCCGAGCACAACGCCTTGTTTCAGGCGCTTGCGTCGGGCGACCGCTCGGAACTGACGCGGGTCATCATTACCGCGTCGGGCGGGCCGTTTCGCACCTGGGCACCGGCCGACATCGAAAAGGCGACGCTGGCGCAGGCCTTGAAGCATCCGAATTGGAGCATGGGCCAGAAGATCACCATCGATTCGGCGTCGATGATGAACAAGGGTCTCGAGGTCATCGAAGCCGCATGCTTGTTCGAGCTAACGCCCGACGAGATCGACGTGCTGGTGCATCCGCAGTCGATCATCCACGGCATGGTCGAATTCTCTGACCGCTCGGTGGTGGCGCAACTCGGAAGCCCGGACATGCGGACGCCGATCGCGCATTGCCTCGGCTGGCCGGATCGTATCCAAGGCCCGGCCGAAAAGCTCGACCTCGCCAAAATCGGCACGCTGACGTTCGAGGCACCGGACTTCGCCCGGTTTCCGGGGCTGCGGCTGGCTTTCGAGGCGCTGCGGGCGGGCAAAGGCGCAACGACGGTCTACAACGCCGCCAACGAGGTCGCGGTGGCCGCGTTCATCGCAGGCCAAATCAGGTTCGGCGCGATCGCCCGCCTGGTCGAGGCGACGCTGAACCAATGGTCGCGCGGCAACAACGTCGCGCCGATGACATCCGCCGACGACGCGATTTCTGTTGACCATGTTTCGAGAAAAATGGCTGCCGCGCTCCTGCCCGAAATTGCCGCAAAGGCATCTTAAAGCGATAGAGTTAGCGTCGAGCGTTGGGGGCAAAGCCGTGTGGCTTTGCGCGAGGGGTAGTGGATGTCTGACTTTTTCATGAACGTGTTCAATACGTTGAGCCACGGCGTCCTGGGCTATGCGGTGCCCTTTTTGTTTGTGCTGACGATCGTGGTTTTCTTTCATGAACTCGGACATTTTCTCGTCGCGCGGTGGAATGGCGTTAAGGTTCTTACGTTTTCGCTGGGTTTCGGACCGGAGCTGGTCGGCTTCAACGACCGCCACGGCACCCGCTGGAAGATTTCGGCGATCCCGCTCGGCGGCTACGTCAAGTTTTTCGGCGACGAAAGCGAAGCCTCGACCCCTTCGGGCGAGACGATGTCCGGCATGACCGCCGCCGAGCGCGCGGTCTCCTTTCACCACAAGCCGGTCGGCGCCCGCGCGGCCATCGTCGCGGCCGGGCCGATCGCGAATTTCATTCTGGCGATCGTCATTTTCGCCAGTCTGTTTACGTTCTTCGGCAAGCCATCCACGACGGCCCGCGTCGATACCGTGCAGGCCGAGGGGGCCGCAGCCAGAGCCGGCTTCCAGTCCGGCGACATCATCACCAAGATCGACGGCGACGCGATTTCGAGCTTTTCGGACATGCAGCGCGTCGTGTCGGTGGGCGCCGGCCGGTCGATGACCTTCACGATCAAGCGCGGCGACGGTGAGCAAACGCTCACGGCGACGCCCGAACTGAAAGAAGTGAAGGACAATTTCGGCAACGTCCATAAGCTCGGCGTGCTCGGGATCACCCGCGCCGCCAATCCGGGCGACGCCACGATGGAGACGGTCAATCCGGCCCGCGCCATCGTGCTCGGCGTCAGGGAGACCTGGTTCGTGGTCGACCGGACGGTTTCCTACCTCGGCGGTATCTTTACCGGCCGCGAGGCGGCCGACCAGGTCGGCGGCCCGATCCGCATCGCCCAGATTTCGGGGCAGGTGGCGACGATCGGCCTGACCGCGCTGATCCATCTGGCCGCGGTGTTGTCGATCTCGATCGGCCTTCTCAACCTGTTTCCGGTGCCGCTGCTCGATGGCGGGCATCTGCTGTTTTACGCTGTCGAGGCGATCAGGGGACGACCGCTGTCCGAACGGGCGCAGGAAGTCGGATTTCGCATCGGACTGGGCCTGGTTTTGATGCTCATGGTGTTTGCGACGTTCAATGACGTCAAGCACTTGGCCGCGTCATGACGGAGCTTTTGAACGGCGTGGCCGATCAGCAACGTCTCGGATTGAAATACAGGTTGCAGTGCGATGGGTCGTTTGCCCGGGGGGTAAAGTTGGTTACAAGCTGGGCAACTCAGAGGATTCTGCCGGGGCGTGGGGGCTCGAACCGGCATGAGAATAATAAGGGCGCGTTGCGCATGACGTTTGGAATACGAGTGATACGGGGAAGCGTCGCTGCTGCCCTGATGTGGGCCGCACTGCCGGCCACCGTCATGGTTGCGGGTGCCCTCGTTCCGTCGCAGGCCGTGGCCCAGACGGCGGCCCCGATCTCCGTCGAAGGCAACCGCCGAGTCGAAATCGAAACGATCCGCTCCTATTTCAAGCCCGGTCCGGGCGGTCGGCTCGACCAGGGCCGCATCGATGATGGCCTCAAGGCGTTGATCGAAACCGGCCTGTTTCAGGACGTTCGTATCAATCAAGCCGGCGGACGGCTGATCGTGACCGTGATCGAAAATCCGGTGATTGGGCGCGTCGCGTTCGAAGGCAACAAGAAGGTCAAGGACGAGCAGCTTAGCGCCGAAATCCAGTCGAAGCCGCGCGGGACGCTGTCGCGTCCGCAGGTGCAGGCCGACGCCCAGCGCATCGCCGAAATCTATCGCCGTTCGGGCCGCTACGACATCAACGTCACGCCTGAAATCATCGAGCAACCGAACAACCGTGTCGATCTCGTTTTCACGGTGACCGAAGGCCAGAAGACCGGCGTGAAGTCGATCGAGTTCATCGGCAACTCCGCCTATTCGGCCTATCGCCTCAAGGACGTTATCCGGACCCGCGAGTCGAACGTTCTAAGCTTCCTTGCGTCGGGCGACATCTACGATCCCGACCGCGTCGAGGCCGATCGCGATTTGATCCGCCGCTTCTATCTGAAGAACGGCTACGCCGACGTCCAGGTGGTTGCTGCGCTCACCGAATACGATGCGGAGCGCCGTGGTTTTCTCGTGACCTTCAAGATCGAAG
>JANMAN010000211.1:0-3740 GCA_031359885.1 Tardiphaga sp.
CTTGGATCAAGCAGCATCCGGACTGGTTCAAGCGCCGGCCGGACGGCACGATGAAATACGCGGAGAACCCGCCGAAGAAATATCAGGATATCCACAATCCGGATTTCGATTGCGCCGACGCGGGCTCTCTCTGGAATGCGCTGCGCGACGTGTTCCTGTTCTGGATCAAACAGGACGTGAAGATTTTCAGAATCGACAATCCGCACACGAAACCGTTGCCGTTTTGGGAGTGGCTGATCCACGATATCCAGTTGAAACATCCCGACGTGCTGTTTCTCGCGGAGGCCTTCACGCGACCGAAGCTGATGAAGGGGCTCGCCAAACTCGGCTTCTCGCAATCGTACACTTACTTCACGTGGCGAACGCAGAAATGGGAGATCGAACAATATCTGAACGAACTCTGCGGCTATCCCGAGCGTGAATTCTATCGCCCGAACTTCTTCGTCAACACGCCGGACATTTTGCCCTTCCACCTGCAAAGCGGCGAAGCATGGATGTTCAAGGTGCGCGTGGCGTTGGCGGCAATGTTGTCGTCGGTCTACGGCATCTACAGCGGCTTCGAATTGCTGGAGCACGACCCGCTCCCCGGCAAAGAGGAATATATGGATTCCGAAAAGTACGAAATTCGCGTCCGCGATTGGGACAAGCCCGGCAACATCAAGCCCTATATCCGCGATCTGAACCTTGCGCGTCGTGCCAATCCGGCCTTGCAGCAGATCAGCAACCTTCGATTCATCGGCGTCGACAACGAGAACCTTACGGCGTTCGTGAAGACATCCGTGGACGGCACCAACACCGTCGTCGGTGCAATCGCCCTGTCGCGCGACGTGCACGAGACATGGTTGCCACTCGGCGACGTGCAGGTGCTGGTCGACGGCGAGCACCGCGCTGTCGTGGCGCTCGAGAATATCGTGACCGGCGAAAGGCACGGGGTCGAATGGGGCGGTTTCCGCGTTCGGATCGACCCAATGCGTGACCCCGCCGCCCTCTACCGCTGCCTCGCCTGAAAGTTTTCGACATGAACGTGATGCCATCGATCGACACGACCGACACCACCAGCGCCGTGACGGCCAAGCCCGAGGCCGACCAGCTTTGGTACAAGGACGCGATCATCTATCAACTGCACGTCAAGGCGTTCGCAGACTCGAACAATGACGGCATCGGCGATTTCGCGGGGCTGACCGAAAAGCTCGATTATCTGCAAGAGTTGGGCGTTACCACACTGTGGCTGATGCCGTTTTATCCGTCGCCCGGCCGCGACGACGGCTATGACATCGGCGACTACGGTGCTGTGCATCCCGATTTCGGCACGATGAAGGATTTTCGTCGCTTCATCGTCGAGGCAAAAAAGCGCGGCCTGCGGGTGATCACCGAGTTGGTTATCAATCACACCTCCGACCAACACGACTGGTTCAAGCGCGCACGCCGCAGCCCCAAGGGCTCCTCCGCGCGCGATTGGTATGTCTGGAGCGACGACGACAAGAAATATTCCGGCACGCGCATCATCTTTACGGATACCGAGAAATCCAACTGGTCGTGGGATGCGGAGGCCAAGCAGTATTATTGGCATCGCTTTTTCTCGCATCAGCCCGATCTAAACTTCGACAATCCGCGCGTCATCTCCGCCATCATTCAGGTGATGAAGCGCTGGCTTGACACCGGCGTCGATGGATTCCGGCTGGATGCCATTCCCTATCTCTGCGAGCGCGACGGCACCAACAACGAAAACCTTCCCGAAACGCATGCGATCATCAAACGATTGCGCGCCGAACTTGACGCCTATGCGCCGGGCAAGGTGCTGCTGGCCGAGGCCAACCAATGGCCGGAGGACGTGCAGGAGTATTTCGGCGAGGGCGACGAATGCCAGATGGCGTATCACTTCCCGCTGATGCCGCGCATCTACATGGCGATCGCGCAGGAAGATCGTTTTCCGATCACCGACATTCTGCGCCAGACGCCGGACATTCCGGCCAACTGCCAGTGGGCGATGTTCCTGCGAAATCACGACGAGTTGACGCTCGAGATGGTAACAGACGTCGAGCGCGATTATCTGTGGTCCACCTACGCCAACGATCCGCGCGCGCGCATCAATGTCGGTATCCGACGTCGTCTCGCGCCGCTGATGGATAACGACCGCCGCAAGATCGAGCTGATGAACTCCCTGCTGCTGTCGTTCCCCGGCACGCCGATCATTTATTACGGCGACGAAATCGGCATGGGCGATAATATCTATCTCGGCGATCGCAACGGCGTGCGCACGCCGATGCAGTGGACTCCGGACCGCAATGGCGGCTTCTCGCGCGCCGATCCCGCGCGGCTTTACGCGCCGCCGATCATGGATTCGATCTACGGCTACGAGTCCGTCAACGTCGAGGCGCAGTCGAAAAGCCTGTCGTCGCAGTTGTCCGCAACCAAGCGGCTGATCTCGGTTCGCAAATCGACGCAGGCGTTCGGCCGCGGCACGATGACGTTCATTCGCCCGACCAATCGTTCGGTGCTGGCCTATGTCCGCCAGCATGGCGACGAGGTGATCCTGTGCGTCGCCAACCTGTCGCGCTCGGCGCAGGCGACCGAACTCGATCTGTCCGCGTTCAGGGATCGTGTGCCGCTGGAGATGCTCGGCCGCACCAGCTTCCCGCCCGTCGGCGAACTGCCTTATCTCATCACGCTCGCACCTTACGGATTTTACTGGTTCGAGCTGCGTCAGCCCGATCCGTCGCAAGCGACCTTGAGCACCGTGCCGGAATTCGAAACGCTGGTGGTGCCGCTTGGGTCCACCTGGATGACGCTGGGCCGCACCCGCGGTGTGTTCGAGCGCGATGTGCTGCCGCCGCATCTGGCCCGCACCCGTTGGTTTCCCGAGCAATCGCCCGGGAAAATCTCGGCACGACTCACCTCTGCGATTCCGTTCTGCGCCGAAGGCGACAATCGGCCGTGGCTGGCATTCTTCGACGGCACGCTCAACGGCGTGACGTCGAAGTATATGATGCCGATGCAGATCCAGTGGACGCGTTTCGATCGCGAACGCTTCAATCCGCGTGCGCTCGCCGCCGTCCGTCAGGGCGCGCGCGAAGGCACGCTGCTCGATGTCGCGACCGAGCATGATTTCATTGCCATCCTGCTCGACAATCTGCGCTCGTCGTATGTCGGCGAAGAACTCGGCTTGCGAATCGAGTTCTTGCCGACCGGCAAACTCAACGCGATGCCGAAGAAGCCGCTGGAGCACATTCGCGCGGTGCAGACCGAGCAATCCAATTCGACCGCGCTGGTCGATACGGATTATGTCGTGAAAATCTATCGCAAACTCGAAGCGGGCCTCAATCCCGAGGTCGAGGTCGGACGCTTTCTCACCGACGTCGCCGGCTTCGCGAACACGCCGGCATTGCTCGGCAGCGTCGAATTGGTCGAAGGCAAACAGCGCACGGCGCTGGCGATTGCCCATGCTTTTGTTGAGAATCAAGGCGACGCATGGACGGTAACTGCGGCCTATCTCGATCGCTTCGTCGAGGACATGCGGCTGGTCGCGTCCGATGCAGCCGGCGTCAGCGAAGAAGAAGCGCCCTATATGCGTTACATGGCGCAGACCGGCCGCCGCGTCGCCGAAATGCAGATAGCGCTCGCCAGCCGCGACGACATCGACGACTTCGCGCCCGTGAAGACATCGGCGAATGACGTCTCGATCTGGATCGACGATATTCTGATGCGCGCGGGCAAGGCGTTCGACGGCATGACCCAGCGTC
>JANMAN010000263.1:0-3889 GCA_031359885.1 Tardiphaga sp.
GACATCACCGAGCGCAAGGACATCGAAGGCCGGCAGGCGTTGCTCAATGTCGAACTTGGCCATCGGCTGAAGAACACGCTCGCGCTGGTTCAGGCCATCGCCGCGCAAACGCTCCGCGGCTCGGCCGACACCGACGCTGTGCAGGCGTTCGACCTGCGGGTCAACGCGCTCAGCCGCGCCCATGACGTCCTGTTCCAGCAAAGTTGGGCTGCTGCCGATCTGCGCGAGATCATGAACGGCGTGGTCAGTCTTCAAGGTGATCTGGCGCGTTTTCATCTCGACGGGCCGAAGATCGATCTCGGTCCGCAAGCCGCACTGTCGCTGTCGCTGCTGGTGCATGAACTCGCCACCAACGCGATCAAATACGGCGCCTTGTCGGTTCCCGGAGGCCGCATCGATGTGACCTGGCACAAGGACGGTCCGACTCTGAATTTGCGATGGGTCGAAACCGGCGGACCGCCAGCGCTGGAACCGAAACGGTCCGGCCTTGGGAGCAGGCTCATCAATATGGGTCTTGCGGGAACCGGAGGCGCGACGAAACTTTACGAAAAATCGGGTCTGTCGATCGAATTCCGCGCGCCGTTGGCGGTCCTCGAGAAACACGACGCCGATGGGCTCGAGCCCTGATATTCTATGGAACACGCCAATATCCATTGCGTTCAGTTCGCAGTCATAAGGATATTTAGGTGTGAATTTGAAACTCGACGGCGCTTCGCGCACGATCAAAGTCCTCGTTGTCGAAGACGAGCCGATGCTGTTGCTGTTCGCCGTCGATGTGGTGGAAGAAGCCGGTTATGAGGCGATCAGCGCCGCCAACGCCGACGACGCCATCAAAATATTGAACGCGCGCGACGACATCCGAATCATCTTCACGGATATTCGGATGCCCGGCTCGATGGATGGGCTAAAGCTCGCGGCCGCCGCGCGCAACCGATGGCCGCCGATTGAGATCATCGTGACATCTGGCCATCTGAGCGCCGCGCCGCTCGATCTGCCGGAGCGCGGTCTGTTTTTCTGCAAACCGTATCGAACCGAGCACATCATCAACGCGCTTCGCGAGCTCGCCGGCTAGGCGCTCGGATACGGTTCGGCCGCGATCAGTTTCGTGCGCCGAACCCGTTCGCGATGCGCGGTATACAGCCCGCTGCTGATGATGACCGCCGCGCCGGCGACGGTCCAGACATCGGGCACGTCGCCGAACATCGCAAATCCGAGCAACGTTACCCAGACCAACTGGCTGTAAGAAAACGGCGCGAGCACCGACGCGTCCGCATAGCGAAACGCCAGCACGACGATCCAGTGTCCGGCGGTCGCCGCCGTGCCGATGCAGGCCCCGATCGCGATCTGTTGCCACGTCGGCACCACCCAAAAGAACGGCACGGCGACGCTCAACACGACGAAGCCGACCAGCGCTGTATAGGTCATCGTGGTGATGACGTTGTCGGCTCCGCTGATCTTGCGCGTCAGCACGAGTGTGCAGGCCCAACCGAGCGCCGAGAGGATCGGCAAGATCGCGGCCGGATGAAACGCAGACGTACCGGGGCGCACGATGATCAGCACGCCGATCAACCCGACGATCGTCGCGGCCCAACGCCGCCTGCCGACCTTCTCGGATAGAAAAATCATCGACAGTGCGGTGACGAAAATCGGCGCGACGAACGCTGTCGCCGAAGCTTCGGCGATCGGCAAAAACTGCAATCCCGAAATGAAGAACACCGACGACGACAGCATCGCCAGCCCACGCAGAAGCTGGGTGCCCGGACTGACCGATCGCAACGCCCCGCGATGCCGGATGGCGATCGGCAGCATGATCAGCGCGAACATCGTAAAACGAAGCCACGCGATCTCGACCGGCGGCAGCGATTTCGCGAGATATTTCGCCATCGCATCCGAGCAGGCAAGGAAGATCGTCGACCCCATCAGCAACAGGATGCCGCGAAACGGCCGGTCGACACGGACAGGCACGCCACTCGCCGGTCGTGTCGGCGCAGATGCAGCGGGCGCCGCAGACATGGATGTGGGATTGACGGTTGACATGGCGACCGAGTTTGGACGGCGGGACACGACGCAGGCGGCTCTCGCGAATCGCGTCAGCCGCACGAAAAACCAAAACGCGCCGCAGCGACAAGGCCTGCAAACGGGATGCGGCCATGCAGCCGTTCGTTCGGAGACTGCTCGATCCCGGCACGCCCTACGACGCGGTCTCTTACAACATCGGCAGCGAGCGTGGCCGCTTGCCGCGCGGAAACGCCGCATCCAGCGCTGCGATTTCGGCAGCGGTCAGCGTAAGACTGCCGGCCGCGTCATTGTCGGCGGCATGATCGGGCGACGAGGCTTTGGGAATGGCGAACAGCGAACCGTGCCGCGTGAGAAACGCGAGCGCGACCTGACGCGGGCTTGCATCATGTGCGGCGGCGATGCGTGCCAGCACAGCGCCGCCGGCTGAGCTCGATGGCGGAAACGCATCGTGGCCGAACGGCGAATAGGCGACGACCGCCACGCCGTTATCCGCGCACCACGGAATGACGCCGTGCTCGATCGCGCGCTCTTGCAGATGATAGAGCACCTGATTGCACGCGATCGTCCCCTCGCCCGCGACCGCCAGCAATTCGTCGAGATCGTCGGCGTCGAAATTGCTGACGCCCCAGGAGGCGATCTTGCCGTCGTGCTTCAACTGCTCGAATGCCGCAACGGTGTCTTCGAGCGGATACGATCCGCGCCAATGCAGCAGATAACAATCGAGTCGATCGGTGCCGAGGCGTTTCAGCGAGCGCTCGCAAGCCGCGATCGTGCCTTTGCGCGACGCGTTGCTCGGCAGCACCTTGGACACCAAAAACACCTCGTCGCGGCGACCGGCGATGGCCTGCGCAACCACCAGCTCGGCGTCGCCATACATCTCGGCGGTGTCGATATGGGTCATGCCACGATCGAGGCCGTGCCGAAGTGCCGCGATCGATGCCGCGCGATCGCCGCGATCGATATACCAGGTGCCCTGCCCGATGATCGATACGTCGGTTCCGTTTTCACCAAACGACTTACGCCTCAAAGATCACCTCTAACTCAAAGAGGTGCGAACTCAACGCCGCGATACGTCAAATTCATGACGATGAATCGTAGGGTGGGCAAAAGCGCATTCCCGGCGACGTCTTCGTCGCCGGGCGCGCTGTGCCCACCAGCAGCGTTATGGTGGGCTCGCCGTGGTCGCGCAAGCGCGACAACGACTTTAGCCCACCCTACGTAGCCGCCGACGTCAGTGCGAAATCATCCACGGCCGTGCGGTCGGGAAGCCTTTCGCACCGCTGCGCGATTTGGTCTGCAATCGCGCCGGCTTCTTGCCCGAGCAACAGCCGCAACCCGCGCCATGTTTTCTGTCTTGCGAGGCTTTGTATTCCGCCGACGTCTTCGGCGCGTGGCGGCTTTGTTCGTTGGTCGCGTGTGCCTTGCGCGACGCCGCCGGCATGCAGAAGAACGCCGGTGCGGTCAGATAAGCGCGCGGCGCGGAGCCCGCGCAATGCGGGCAATCGTCCGGTTCGTCGCACTCGGCCATCGGCCGCATGTTGGTGAACGGCCCGCAATCGTTGCAGAGATATTCGTAGGTGGGCATCTACCTTTTCCATTCTCGAACACACAGACGCTCGTCATTGCGAGCGATCGTCACGTCGGCGTTGCCGATGTGATGAGACGCGAAGCAATCCAGTTTTTCAGAAAGAACTGGATTGCTTCGTCGCATCATGTCTCGAGAATCGAGACATGACGCTTCTCGCAATGACGAAATCCGTCACTTATCCTGCGACAGCGGCATCTGGATCGAGCCGTCGATGAACTTCTGCGGCCCGGCCGACGACGGATTGATGTCGAAGTCGAAAATCTCCGTCGGCAGCCACAGCGT
>JANMAN010000121.1:0-4324 GCA_031359885.1 Tardiphaga sp.
ATGATGCGGTTCAGGGGTGAAAGCTGGGAATTGTTCGGACCGCTGATGTCGGGCGAAAAGAACTCCTGACACGCTTCGCCGCACGTCGCAAACAGCGCATTCCGGTTTACCGGGATGCGCTTTTGTCGTTAAACTCGTTCAAATTGTCGGGGTCGCATCCGACAACCAGGACCGCCACGCCGTCAGGACATCACGCCATGCGCCAATTCTTCCTCGGCCTCAGTGTCGCTGTCGCGGCGTCGATCGCTGTGGGCGGTCTGGCGCTTGCTCAAAAAACCTATGATCCCGGCGCGACCGACACCGAGATCAAGGTCGGCAACATCATGCCCTATAGCGGGCCGGCATCGTCCTACGCGTCGATCGGCAAGACCGAAGCGGCCTACTTCAAGATGCTGAACGAGCAAGGCGGCATCAACGGGCGCAAGATCAACTTCATCAGTTACGACGACGCCTACTCGCCGCCGAAAACCGTCGAACAAACCCGCAAGCTGGTCGAAAGCGACGAGGTGTTGTTGCTGTTCAACTCGCTCGGGACCGCGACCAATTCCGCGATCCAGAAATACATGAACCTGAAAAAGGTGCCGCAGCTTTTCGTCTCCAGCGGCGCGTCGAAATGGGCCGACC
Organism: Tardiphaga sp.; assembly: GCA_031359885.1. Classification (GTDB taxonomy): domain Bacteria; phylum Pseudomonadota; class Alphaproteobacteria; order Rhizobiales; family Xanthobacteraceae; genus Tardiphaga. The sequence continues at coordinate 625 of JANMAN010000121.1, forward strand.
CGAAGAACTATCCGTGGACGATGGGCTGGTCGCCGAGCTATCGCAACGAGGGCCGTATCTGGGCGGCCTACATCCTCAAGAACCACCCGAACGCCAAAATCGGCGTGCTGTTTCAGAACGACGATTTCGGCAAAGACTATCTCGCCGGCGTGCGCGACGGCCTTGGCGATCACGCCGACAAGATGATTATCGCGCAAGTCGGTTACGAGACGTTTTCGCCGACGATCGATTCGCAGATCGTGCAGATCAAGGCAGCCAACCCGGAAATTTTCCTGAACATCGCCTCGCCGAAATTCGCCGCTCAAGCGATCAAGAAAGCTGGCGAACTCGGTTGGACGCCGGTGCAATTGCTCGTCAACGTCTCGCAGTCGGTCGGCTCGGTCATGAAGCCGGCGGGTTTCGCCAACGCGCAGAACGTCATCAGCGCGGCTTACATGAAAGACCCGAGCGACCCGCAATGGAAGGACGATCCCGCCATCAAGGAATGGACCGTCTTCATGGATAAATACTATCCGGACGGCGACAAGAGCGACATCTATACGGTGTATGGCTACGGCGTTGCCAAGACGCTGGCCGAAGTGCTGCGCAAATGCGGCGACACACTCACCCGCGACAACGTCATGAAGCAGGCGTCCAGCCTCGATTATGAAGTCGGCGTCTATTTGCCCGGCACCAAAATCAAAACCGGCCCGTCCGATTACAGCCCGATCGAACAGTTGCAGATGATGCGTTTCAAAGGCGAGCGCTGGGAGTTGTTCGGCCCCGTGCTGAACGGCGATAAGAGCTGAACGCAATCATCCCAAGGCTCGCACCTTGGGATGATGATCTCGACTTCCGTTCGGAACGCATCGCGCAAGGCGCGCTGCGTCCCGACAATCAAACGTCTTAGTTCTTCGTCTTGTCGACCAATGCGCCCTTCTTGATCCAGGGCATCATGTCGCGCAGCTTGGCACCGACTTCTTCGATCTGATGCTCGGCCATGCGGGCACGGGTCGCTTTAAACGAGGTCTGGTTGACCTTGTTTTCCAGCATCCAATCGCGCGCGAACTTACCGGACTGAATGTCGGTCAGCACGCGCTTCATCTCGGCCTTGGTCTCGGACGTCACGATGCGCGGGCCGGTGACGTATTCGCCGTATTCCGCGGTGTTCGAGATCGAGTAATTCATGTTGGCGATGCCGCCTTCATAGATCAGATCGACGATCAGCTTCACTTCGTGCAGACACTCGAAATAGGCCATTTCCGGCGCGTAGCCGGCTTCCACCAGCGTCTCGAAACCGCCCTTGATGAGTTCGACCAGACCGCCGCACAGCACGACCTGCTCGCCGAACAGATCAGTCTCGCACTCTTCCTTGAACGAGGTCTCGATGATGCCCGCGCGACCACCGCCGATGGCCGACGCATACGACAATCCGAGATCATGGGCGTTGCCGGATGAGTCCTTGTTGATCGCGATCAGGCACGGTACGCCGCCGCCGCGCTGATATTCGGAGCGCACCGTGTGGCCGGGACCTTTCGGCGCGATCATCAAGACGTCCAGATCGGCGCGCGGATCGAGCAGGTTGAAATGCACGTTGAGGCCATGCGCGAACAGCAGCGCGGCGCCCTGCTTCATGTTGTCGTGCAAATGCTCGCGGTAGATGTCGCCCTGCAATTCGTCGGGCGTCAGCATCATCATGACGTCGGCCCATTTGGCGGCCTCGGCGACTTCCATCACCTTGAAGCCGGCGGCTTCGGCTTTCTTCGCCGTGGCCGAGCCCTTGCGCAGTGCGATGGCGACGTCTTTCACGCCGGAGTCCTTCAGGTTCAGCGCATGCGCATGACCCTGACTGCCGTAGCCGACGATGCAGACCTTCTTGCCTTTGATCAGATTAAGGTCGGCGTCGCGATCGTAATACACCCGCATGGGTCTTCCCCCTGGTTTTCGGCGGCTGAAGATTCATCCCGCCCGTTTGGATAAGCCGACCGCGTCGCTGCGCCCGCCCTTGAAATGCCGCCGTTTTCTATGCGGGCCGGTGCCGCGAGACAACCCCGCAGCCGGACTTTCTGCGCTTTGCGGTCATCCGACCTCCGGCAGCGTCTTGGTGCGTCCGGTAAACAGCATGACGGCGATGCCGCAAACGACGACGATCATGCCCGCGGCGCGCAGCGGCCCGAAGGTCTCGCCGAACACGAGGCTCGATCCGGCAGCGCCGACGAACGGCACCAGCAGCGCGAACGGCACCACCTGCGCGGCGGTATATTTGTGCAGCAGCCGGCCCCACACCCAATATCCGAAGCTGGTGCCGACAACCCCGAGAAACACCACGCAGAACGCGATGAACAGCGACATATGCGTCAGCGACTGCCAGGTCGCGGCCGGGCCGTCCACGAGAAACAGGGTGGCCAAGAGAGGCGCCAACGACAACAGGCCGACCCACGCGCCGAGATCGAGCATCGACACGCCGCGCGCGTGGCGCAGCAGCAGGTTCGACAGCGCGAATGCGATCGGCGCGATCATCAGCACGACGAACGGCCCAACGCTGAAATCATACCCGACGGTGCCGCAGATCATCAGCAATCCGCAGGTGGCGATGCCGATGCCGATCACCTGCGCGCGCGTTGGCCGTTCGCCGAAAATCACCGCCGCGAGTGCCACGGTGAACAGCGCCTGACTTTGCACGATGACGGCCGTAAGCCCGGCCGGCACGCCCTTCGCGATGCCATAGGTCTGCGACAAGAATTGCGCGACCAGCATGAGGCTGATGCCGATCAGGACGGGCCACGCCAATTTCGGACGCGGCAACACGAGGCACGGCAACGCCATCACGGCAAACCGCAGCGTCGTCAGCAACGTCGAGGACATTTCCTCGACCGCAAGTCGCGTGATGACGAAGCCAAGCCCCCAGACCACGGCGATGCCCACCGCCAGCGCAATATCGAGGGGTTTCATGTCTTAAGGACGCAGACTTCTCTGAGGATTTTTCTTAAAACTTTGAGTAGTTTCAGTTGGATTGACCAAGCGTAGATCATCAACCAGGCGTCATTCCAAGAAGCGCGGCGAGACGACCGCGAATATCAGCCATCACGGCTTCGGGCAAAATGCCGACAACGTTGCAGCCTCGAGCCCATCGATCGACGCTCTTAATTTGGTCCACCAAAACTGCCCCACGAATGGCAAGACCATCAGGAATAGCCACCTTAAACGGATAAGGCGTCATGTTTTTAGTGATTGGGCAAACAATTATGTATTGCGTCTTGCGATGATATTCATACGGACTGAGGATAACGGCCGGCCGATTTCCGGACTGCTCGTGCCCCACCCGTGGATCGAAATTGACGTAGGCAAGATATCCCCGGTCGGGGACATCATCCTCATTATCAGGTATCGTCATCTGCTAAGATCTCTGCACCGACCGGCGGCCATTCCTCTAGATCCGGGATGTGCCGAGGATCAATCTGTGCGACTAAATCCTCCAAACGGTAGCTATTGATCGACGGCGCAGCACGAAGCCGCAACTCGCGTCCATCGACCCACATCTCGATCTCACTTCCCTGAGAAAGCCGCAAATCATCAAGTATCGTTTTCGGCAGGCGTATTGCCGCACTTTTACCCCCCCTTTAAATTTGCCCCTTCATAACGACACTCCCTTCGTATATCATTTTTATATCGGGCCACGATCTATGTCAAAAACCCCCCCGCGCCGCGGCCGATCGCGGCG
>JANMAN010000126.1:0-2036 GCA_031359885.1 Tardiphaga sp.
GGTGTATCTCGTGCCTGCCTTTGTCGGCCTCGGCGCGCCCTATTGGAATCCGGACGTGCGCGGCGCGCTGTTCGGGCTGACGCGCAACACCGGCCCCGCCGAGCTGGCACACGCCGCGCTGGAGAGTGTCTGCTACCAGACGCATGATCTGTGGGCGGCGATGCGCGCCGACTGGCCCGATGCGGACGCCGTCGACACCGTGTTGCGCGTCGATGGCGGCATGGCCGCGTCGGACTGGACCATGCAGCGCCTCGCCGATCTTTTGGACGCGCCGGTCGATCGTCCGGTCATTCGAGAAACGACCGCGCTCGGCGCGGCCTATCTCGCCGGCCTCGGCGCGGGCGTCTATCCCGAGCCGTCGCGCTTCGCGGACAATTGGCGGCTCGACCATCGCTTCAAGCCGAACATGTCGGCCGCCACGCGCGAACGCAAATTGTCGGGCTGGGCCCGCGCCGTGAAGGGCGTGCTGGCGAGCGATTCAGCGAGCAGCCCATAGGCTGTCGTCGCTTATTTCGGCTGACCCTTGCCGGACGAACTTTTCTCGGGCGCAGGGGCCGGAGCAGGCTCCGACGCCTTGTTGCCGTCGCCAAGTTTCACATTGATCCCGACCAGTTTCCACTCGCCGTCCGAGCGGATGAAATCGAGATTGTATTTGACCTGGTTCGGCTTGGTGTCGAAATGTCCGACGAGCTTGAGGCCGCCCTCGCCGTCGATGATCGGAGGCTCGTCTGCGATCGGCTCCTTCGCGACGATGATGTCGAAATCGATGTTCTTCTCGATAAAGCTCTTGAAGGTCGCCTTCAGCTTGTCCGCCGAAAACTGGTCCCGAAACGGCTTGGCCAGTTTGGCATGAAACACCGTGTAATTGCCGGTGACGTTGGCATCGTTGAACGACATCAGCGACGCCTTGATGAGAACCTCCTGCCCGGCTGCGTTGGGCAGGCCTTGCGCGCTCGCGGGCGCGGCACCTTGCGCCAGCATCATCGCGGCGGCGACAGGCAGGCCAAGCAGAAAACGCGGGCCGATGAACGATCGGGACATGCGATCAATTCCTTTTTTGAAAAATACGAATTCGAAATTATCTCACTCTCTTCGGCGTATCGACAACATGCAACGCGGTCCACCGAATTGTTGTCGTGGAGCGGTCACATCTCCACACCCACCGCCGGTCATCACCCGGCAAGCGAGACCGCGACGTCTTCGTCGCTGTCTCGCGCCGACCGGGTGACCCAGTATTCCGCGAGCGTCGTGATGGTCTCAGAACTCGAGCGATGGGCGTACCGGATCCCCGCTCGCGTGCGCAAGACAACGCAAGAGCGTTGCGCACTTGGCGAGGATGATCGGCCGTGCGCGTGGCACACAAGCCATCTTGACAATAATCCTATTATGATTATAGTCACATCCATCCCGCCTTACTGAGAGGGGCGGCTCGCGATCGTCACGGTCTGCGAGGCGGGGTGCGGTGGCGCGGGTTGCGTCAGGCGCGGAAATGCGTGTGGAGGGGAACGGCTCTGACGGGGCGTACTGACCGCACGACGGACCGCGCTGGCGACCACGCAACGCGTGCCGGCTCAAGTCGCGTGGTCCCGATGCCGAACGGCATCACGGGGTAGAGAGCCTGCTTCGTCAACCGGCGATGCAGGAAACCCTCAACTTCCAACGGTGGCAAACCTTCACCGAGGAGAGCGCGAAGCAGGCCGGAGACCCACTGCGTGCGGAACGCCGGGCCAACCCGGTGACTCCGTCCTCTCGGACGCACTCCCTTGCCGACGACGGCATCGGCGTCCGGGCCATGGGTGCATCGGGCACCCGGCGTTCCGCACGCCCTCTCACCTTGGAGGGCAAGGAATGCAGCATCCCTCGGGCGCATCGCGCCGCGAGATCGCGGACGTGCGAGTTGAATCAGGGCTGTTTGAAATTCGAGTTCGACGTCACGCGGTGCGAACCAACACGCACGGCCGTCATCACCCGGCAAGGGCGCAGCGACGTCTTCGTCGCCTCGCCCGCCGACCGGGTGACCCAGTAATCTGCGAGGT
>JANMAN010000319.1:0-8095 GCA_031359885.1 Tardiphaga sp.
TGAAGAAGGCGTTCATCGGCGTCACCAAGCTGCCGGAGCCGGTCGTCGACAAGCAGCTCAAGGAGCGCACCGAGCTAACGCATAGCCGGATCGGCGCGCCGCAGCGCGAGTCGATCTTGGCCGCGGGTCTGGCCTTGCAACAGGCCGGCGTGATCGCCGCCAGCGTCGATGTGAAGGCAACCGTCGATGCGTTGATCGACGATCAGGTGCCCCTGCCGAAGAGCTGAGGTGAGTTGTCCCTCTCCACCGCAACTGCGGGGAGGGATGGAGCACCCCATCTTGCAATTCGGAGCGAGACGCGGTTTGGCTAGCGCCATGACGAGCGAAACCTACCAGCCCGATCCGACTGCGGTTCCTCTGGCCCCCGCCGTGGTGCCGGGGCGCTGGCGGCACGCCCGATGGCTGATGGGCTTCGTGCTGCCGGTCGGTCTCGCGCTGGGCTGGGAACTCGCGGTCTATTTCGGATGGTCGAACGGCCGGCTGGTGCCGCCCCCGTCGCGCGTCTTCGCTAACATCGCGGAGCTCACAAGCTCCGGCGAGTTGTCGCGACATGTGCTGACAACGTTGGGGCGGGTCGGCGCAGGATTCGGGCTCGGCGTCGTCGCCGGCACGCTTCTTGGCGCGATCTGCGGCTATTGGGACGTCGCACGGCGCATCTTCGATCCGACGGTGCAGGCGCTTCGCGCCATTCCCTCGATCGCGTGGGTGCCGCTGTTCATCCTGTGGCTCGGTATTTTCGAGACCTCTAAAGTCACACTGATCGCGGTCGGCGTTTTCTTCCCGGTCTATCTTGGCGTGATGGGCGCGATCCTCTCGGTCGATCGCAAGATCGTCGAAGTCGGCCGCACGTTTCGTCTAAGCGGTCCAGCGATGATCCGCCGCATTCTGTTGCCCGCCGTGCTGCCGGCCTATGTGGTGTCGTTGCGCGTCGGCCTCGGGCTCGGCTGGATGTTCGTCGTAGCTGCCGAATTCATGGGAGCGTCGGAAGGCCTCGGCTATTTGCTGATCGATGGCCAGCAACTCGGTAAGCCGACGCAAATCCTGGCGGCCATCACGATCTTCGCGTTGCTCGGCAAGACGACCGATTGGCTAATCCAATTCGCCACCGCGCCGTTTCTGCGCTGGCAGGATGGCTTCCGCGCGGGAGGCTCGGCCTGATGCTGTTGCTCGATCGCGTGGACAAAACCTATCCGAACGGCGTGCGCGCGCTGGAGCGTTTCTCGGCGCGGATTCCGCAAGGCGAGATCGTGGCCATCATCGGCGGCTCCGGCTGCGGAAAATCGACGCTGTTGCGCGCCATCGCCGGCCTCGATCGTGCCAGCAACGGCCGCATCGTGCTCGACGACATCGCGATTGCAGCGCCGCATGCCAAAATCGGCATCATCTTTCAGGAGCCGAGATTGCTGCCTTGGTTGAGCGTCGCCGACAATATCGGCTTTGGCCTGTCCGATGTGGCGGCAGATGTGCGCCGCGAAAAAGTCGCCACGGCCTTGACGCGCGTCGGCCTCGCGGACAAGGCGAAATCATGGCCGCGCGAACTCTCCGGCGGGCAGGCACAGCGCGTCGCCATCGCGCGCGCGCTGGTGCCGCAGCCGGAGGTCCTGCTGCTCGACGAGCCGTTCTCTGCGCTCGATGCGTTCACGCGCGCTGATTTACAGGATCACCTGCTGGATTTGTGGGCCGATACGCGGCCGACGCTGGTGCTGGTGACGCATGATGTGGACGAAGCCGTCGTGCTGGCCGACCGCGTGCTGGTGATGCGGCCGCGGCCTGGTCGTTTGTTCGACGAGATCGCGATCAATTTGACGCGGCCGCGCGACCGCGCGTCGCCATTGTTCGAGAGCTTCAAGCGCCGCATCCTCACATCGTTGGATCGCTCGCTCGATCATCGCATTCCAGACGCTGCGCCGAAATCGATCGGCGGCGACGCGATGTGGTGGTAGCCGGCGCGCTCGTCTATAACGCCAATCATTCGAATGGGAGAGACACGATGGATGCCGCCGCCCTCCGCGCCATGCAGGCGCCGATCAAGGAAAATTACAAAGCCGATCCGAAGGCGGCGTTCATCACGCTGACGGCAAAAGGTTCGACAGACGCCGATGGCATCGCCTGCAAGCTCGAAACCGGGCGCGCGATGGCGATGGCCGGGCTGCATCCCTTGACGGGCGGCTCCGGCCTCGAACTGTGCTCCGGCGACATGCTACTCGAGGCGCTGGTCGCCTGTGCCGGCGTGACTTTGAAATCGGTCGCAACCGCCGTCGAGGTGCCGATGAAGGCCGGGCATGTGACGGCCGAAGGCGATCTGGATTTCCGCGGCACGCTCGGCGTCGATAAGGAAGCGCCAGTCGGATTTGCGGAAATTCGCTTGCGTTTCGATGTCGAGACCGACGCGCAGCAGGACAAGCTCGATCTGCTGTTGAAGCTGACCGAGCGTTATTGCGTGGTCTACCAGACCATCAAGAACGGCCCGAAAATTTCGGTGTCGATGAATCGTATCTGACCGGATAGCATGCGTTTCAGCTTCATCCATGCCGCCGATCTGCATATCGACAGTCCGCTCGCGGGACTGCGGCTGAAGGATGAAGCTGTCGCCGCGCGTTTCGCTCAGGCGGGCCGCCGCGCGGTCGACGCACTGATCGCGGAGACGATCGCGAGCAAGGCGGCGTTCCTCATCATTGCCGGCGACGTCTTCGATGGCGACTGGAAGGATGTCACGACGGGGCTGTTTTTCGTCCGTGCCATCAGCGCATTGCATCGCGCAGGCATTCCGGCGTTCATCGTCAAAGGCAATCACGACGCCGACAGCCTGATGTCGCGCGATCTGGCCTATCCCGACTCGGTCAAAGTTTTTCGATCTGCAAAAGCCGAAACGTTTGCGCTCGACGATCTCAGCGTCGCGCTGCACGGCCGCAGTTTTCCCAATCGTCTCAACGCGGATTTCGTGGAAACCTATCCGGCGCGGCGCGACGGCTGGCTCAACATCGGCGTGCTGCACACCTCGCTCGACGGCACCCGCGGCCATGACGGCTACGCGCCTTGTACGGTCGATGACCTTAAGCGCTTCGGTTACGACTACTGGGCGCTGGGCCATATTCACGCCGCCGAGATTGTCAGCCGCGATCCGTGGATTGTGTTTCCCGGCAATCTTCAAGGCCGCAGCGTGCGTGAGACCGGCGCGAAAGGCGCGATGCGCGTCACCGTCGAGGATGGCCGCATCGTCGACGTGACGCCGCTGGTGTTTGACGGTGCGCGTTGGGCGCATCTCGAGGTCGATATCGCGGGAGCCGAGACCGAAGCCGATGTGCTGGCGCGCATCGCTGCTGAGATGTTCGAGGTCCACGGACAGAGCGAAGGCCGGCCGCTAGCCCTGCGCATCACTTTGACCGGCGTGACGCTGCTGCACAATCATCTCGTGGCGCGATGCGAGACGTTGCAGGACGATCTGCGCAGCGGCGGCTTCCAGCTTTCCGCCGATTGCTGGGTCGAGCAGTTGAAGATCAAGACCACGCTGCCCGAGCGATCGGCGGCCTTGTCGGCGGCCGACAGCCTCGATGTCGATATGCTGCTCGCAGAGGCCGCGAGCGATCCGGAATTTGCGGCCGTGCTGGCAGAATTGACCGAAGCGGTCAAAGCGAAATTGCCCAAGGATTTGCACGACGATCTCGATACGTCGGACGTGCTCAAGCGAATTGCCGACGATGCGCGGGCGCTGCTGGCGGGACATTTGTCGTGAGGATCGAACATCTGATGTTCGAGCGCTACGGCCTATTCGCGGACCGCAAGCTGTCGTTTCATCCGGAAGCCGTATTGCATGTCGTGCTCGGCGCGAACGAAGCCGGCAAGACGTCGGCTCTCTCGGGCATCGGCGATCTGCTGTTCGGTTTTGGCGGACGCACCGAATACGACTTCAGGCATGACAGCAAGATGCTGCGGATCGGCGGTGCGTTTCGGCACTCCGACGGCCGCACGATCGCCGCGCGGCGGCGCAAGGGCAACAAGAACACGCTGGTCGATCATGCCGACCAGCCGCTACCCGACGATACGTTGGTTGCGTTGCTCGACGGCCTGACTCGCGAGGCGTTTCACCGCGAATTCGGATTGACGGCCGGCGCTTTGCGGGCGGGCGGCCAGGACTTGCTGAGCGCAGGCGGGCGGCTGGCCGAGACCTTAGCCGCGAGTTCGGCGGGCATGACGGCACTGTCGCGGCTGAAAGATCGTTTGCAGACAGAAGCGGATGAGTTGTTCACGCCGCGCCGGTCTGGCAGCCGGCAATTCTATCTTGCTGCCGATCGACGCGACGTTGCGGACAAGGCGCTGCGCGACGCCATCGTCACGCGCGAGGCGTTGTTGCAACTGCAGGCCGACGTGACGGAGGCGCAGGCCAAGCGCGAGGCCCTGAATGCTGCGCATGCTTCAAGCGTCGGCACGTTGGCGCGTTGGCAACGGACCTTACGCGTGCGCTCGCATCTGGCGCGCATCGACATCATCACGACGGACCTGGCTGCGCTGGCGCATCTATCGGATGTCTCGGTGCAGACGCTTGCCGAGTGGCGCGCTGCCTTCGACAACGATGCGACGCTCGGCCGAGAACTCGCGGCACTCGATGCGGCTGCGGCGGCCGATGCCGCCGAAATTGCGGCATTGGCGATCGATGACACATTGCTAGCGGAGGGTGTCGCTATCGATGCTTTGCGTGAACGGCTTGGCGCGGTGCGGAAAGCAATCGACGATCTGCCGCGCCGCCGGCAGGCCCGCGAAGCCGCCGAAGCCTTGCTCGACGATGCTGCACGGCGGCTCGGGCTCGGATCACATGTCGATGTGCTCGCAAATTTGCCGACCGATCTAGCGCTGGCGCAGGCTCGCGATTTGATCGACCGGATCAAACGCGCCGAACAGACGATCGCGGACGCCGACGCGCTTCGAGGGCGTGCGCAGCAGGAGCGCGACGCAGTCGCGGCTGATGACGAGCCGCAATCCGTCGTCGATGTTGCGCAGCTTCGGCAGCGCTTCGACGCGCTCGGCGACATCGCGGCCGACGTCAATCGCCTGCGTCGCGACAGTGCGACGCTCGCGCTCGAAACCGATGCCCTAATAGCCACGATCGCCTCGCTCGATCCGTCGCCAGGTGCTTTAAATGGGTTGCGCGCTTTGCCGTTGCCCGAACGCGCGACGATCGCGCGTTACGCCAACTTGGCCGACATCGTGGAGTCCGACGTCAAGCGGCTGGGCGCTGCGATCGCGGCTTGGGACGCAGCCATCGCCGCGACGGAAACCGAGTTGGCGCGGTTGTCCAGCGCAGGCACAGTGCCGACGCGCGGAGACCTTGTTGCCGCACGCCGCACGCGCGACACGCATCTCGATGGATTGCGCGCTGGTCTCGACGGCGACCGTATCCAGCGCGAGGCGCGTTTCACGGAGGTCGCGACATCGTCAACGGCGATCGATGACCTCACCGATCGATTGTTGACCGATACCGAGCGCGCGGCGCTCTACGACGACGCACAGCGCCGTCTTGCTGACAGCCGCACCGCGCGTGATGCCGATGCCGCGAAGCTCTCAGCCTGTCAAGTGGAGCGAGATCAACTCAACGAAGCATGGATACGAGAATGGGCCGCCTCCAGTGTCGTGCCGCGGCAACCGGCCGACATGTTGCGCTGGCGCGAGCGTTTGGACGAGGTGCTCTTGCGGTTCGGCAAGCTCGCTGCGCAGAAGGCTGAAATCGAAGCGCTCGCGGCCGGTCTCGCATCCGGCAAAACGGCATTGGTTGCATTTCTTGCTGGCACAGGACGCATCGCTGACGACAAACTCCCGGCGGACGTTTTGTATCGCGAAGCCAAGGCCCGCATCGATGCGTTGCAGGCGGCATGGGCCGACGCGAAGGCGCGGGCGGTTACAATAAAGCGCATCGAACGCGATTTGAGCGAGGCTGAGGCCGCGCGCGCCGCAGGCGAAACCAAGCTGGCCTCATTGCGTCAGATGTGGCCTGCCGCGATGAACGGAATCGGGCTTTCAGCACATACGACGCCTATCCAGGCGGATGCAGCGCTCGCGGCCTGGCGCGATGTGCCGGTGCCGAAGGCGAGCTATGAGCGCGAAGGCCGCAGCGTGACCACGATCGAAAGCGATCTGATCGCCTTCGATCGCGACGTGTTCGATATGGTCCGGCGGGTCGGTTCCGAGACAGGCGAGTCGGCGCAGGAGTCGTTGGCGACATTGACGGCCAAGCTTGCGGACGCTCGCAAGGACAGTGAATCCTGCCGGCGCTTGCAGGACGGCGTGGCGAAACGCGCCGTACTGCGTAACAGCTTGATGGCACGGCGCGCGGCAATCGTCGCAACGCTTGACGACGCGCGTCGCGACATCGGGCTGACCGAAGACACGAGCTTGGCCGAAGCGCTTGCGCAATTGGCGCAACGCCAGCAGCTTGCGAACGATTTGGCGAATCTGCGCCGCGACCTTCATGACATCGGCGACGGCCGCGACGAGGATGCGTTGCGGCAGGAGCGGGAGGGGCTCGACCTCGATCTGCTGCCCGGCGAGATCGCGCGCGAATCTCTGCAGCAGGATCAGTTGCTCAAAGATATCGCGGACGCCTCCGCGATCCAGCACCAGAAGACGACCGACCTCGACAATCTGACCAAGGGCCGCGACGCCGTGGCGGCCGCGACCGAACGCGCGGAGGCAAGTGCCGAATTGCTGTCGATCGCCGAGCGCTGGCTGCTGCGCAGCGCGGCGGCGAAATTGGCATCGCGCGCCATCGAAAAGCATCGCGCGAAGGTGCAAGACCCGTTGATCGCGCGCGCAAGCGCTTTGTTTGCAATGGCAACTGGAGATGCTTTCGCCGGGCTTGGCGTCGACTATGGCGACGACGATCAACCGATGCTGATTGCGCGTCGGAGCGACGGCGAGCGCGTGCATGTCTCGGGTCTCAGCGAGGGTACGCGCGATCAATTGTTTCTAGCTTTGCGGCTGGCGCTATTGGAGCGCCGCACGTCCGAGCCGATGCCGTTTATCGGCGACGATCTGTTGGCGAGTTTCGACGAGAACCGTACCTTGGCCACACTGCGGCTGTTCGCGGCCGCCGGGCGGCAGCGGCAGGTCATTCTGTTCACGCACCACCGCCACGTCGTCGATCTTGCACGCTCGGTGCAGGACGAGATTGTGGACGTCATCGAGTTGTAGGTTGATCACCGAGAGTTTGATCCACTTTCGTAGAACATCATCCGCCCATACCCGCGCAGGCGGGTCTCCAGGAAGACAATGGTTGTTTGCAAAGTCTGGGTCCCCGCGTTCGCGGGGATGAACGGATCTAAACTGATGGATCAAACTTTATCGCCGATCCGAAATCACCTTGCGCAAGGTCCGCGACAGCGCCTCGACCGAATAGGGCTTCTGGATCAACTCGAAGCCACGGTCGGCATTCTCTGCTAGCACATCGCTGTAACCGCTGGTGAGCACCACGGGTAGGCCAGGAAATCGCTCCCGGATCAGGATTGCGAGTTCGACGCCGTTCATGCCGGGCATGATGACATCCGAAAACACCAGATCGAAGGCAAACTCGTCTTCCGAGATCGCGGCCAGCGCGTCCTTGGCGTTAGCCACCCATCGGATCGTGTAGCCGAGATCTTCCAGCATCGCGGTCGAGAAACGGCCGACGTCTTCGTTGTCTTCCACGACCAGCACGCGCTGTCCGCCGCCGATCGTCTCCGGGTCGCCGTTCGCCGCGACGAGCGGAGCGCCGTCCGCCGGGCTCGCGGCCTGCGGCAGATAAATGATGAATGTCGCGCCGGTGCCAGGGCTGCTGGCGACTTCGATATCGCCGCCGGATTGTTTGGCGAACCCGAAGGCTTGGCTGAGGCCGAGCCCGGTACCTTTGCCGACTTCCTTCGTCGTATAGAAGGGCTCGAAAATGGTTTCGAGATTATCCGCAGCGATGCCGGTCCCGGTGTCGGTCACGGAGACCGCGATGAAATCGCCGTCACGCATCGCCTGGCCGCGCAACTCCGGAATCGCGTGAACTTGGATAACGCGGATCGTCAGCGTTCCCTCGCCGGCCATCGCATCGCGGCCGTTCACGGCGAGTTTGATGATCGCG
>JANMAN010000330.1:0-2017 GCA_031359885.1 Tardiphaga sp.
CCGGATCGGAAGCGGACATATTCGGTGGCGTGAGCAGCGGTGCGGGTGAATCGCGGGTCGAGCACGAAGATGTTGGCGCGGTTGACTTCCTTACCGGTCAGAATGTGCTGCAGCGACACCGGATGCGCTTCGGCCGCATTCGATCCCATGAAGATAACCGTCTTCGAATTGCGCATGTCATTGTAGGAATTCGTCATGGCGCCGTAGCCCCATGTGTTCGCGACGCCGGCGACCGTTGTAGAGTGACAGATGCGCGCCTGATGGTCGATCGAATTGGTGCCCCAGAACGCAGCAAATTTTCGGAACAGATAGCCGCCTTCGTTGGAGAATTTCGCCGAGCCAAGAAGATACACGGAGTCCGCGCCAGACTTGGCGCGGATCTCGAGCATCTTGTCGCCGATCTCGTTGATGGCCTGATCCCAGGCGATCTTCTGCCACTCGCCGTTGACGAGCTTCATCGGATATTTCAGGCGGCGGTCGCCGTGCACCAGTTCGCGCACCGACGCGCCCTTGGCGCAATGCGAGCCGCGATTGATCGGGCTGTCCCATGCCGGCTCCTGGCCGACCCAGACGCCGTTCTGAACCTCGGCGATCACCGTGCAGCCGACCGAACAATGCGTGCAGATGTTCTTTTTTATTTCGGTCGGCGCACCGACCATCTTCGGGCCGGCCTGTGCCTTGCGCACCGATCCGAGCGGCATCAGCCCGATCGCGGCGCCCGCACCAGCGACCAGCCCGGAGCGGCGCAGGAACGTACGGCGGTCGAGAACACCTGACGCCAGTCCAGCGGCGATTCCCTGCAACCGCGCGCGGCCGACCGATCCTTCTTTTCGTTTAATCAACATGTGCGTGCTTCCATCAGTAACGGTTGACGCGATAGTAATTTTTCACGTGCTCGGATTCTTTGTAGCGCGCCTTCTTGGCATCGGAGACCGACTCTGCGGCAGCCTCCGCCTCACCGGCGAATGGCACCACGGCGGCGGCGGCAACCGCCGACCCGCCCATCATGAAAAAGCTGCGTCGGTCGAGCGCGCGCTTGTTTTGCGGCTTGCCTCCGCCGGTCGGCGCATCAGTCTTGTCAATTGTGGACGGCTTGCTCATCGCGGTGTCCTTCCAGTCGAATTCCGTTTCGCCCTTCGCGTCACTCGGACAGCGTGAAGGCCTCTGATTCCAGTTCCATGAACACGCGGCCAACAGTGCCAACCGCGCGGTAAAATTTGGCCGATGACGACGTTTCGAGATCGACGAACATCCGCGCCGCCCACGGCTTGAGATGCCGCTCGAAGAATTTGGCCTGCATCGCGACGTCCGCCTCGAAGTCACCGCGCGCCAGACCGGCCATGACTTCGAGCAGGATCGCTATGTGATCTTCCGGCTCGCGCGACACACCTGCGCGCTCGATCCCCAACAGGTCGAAGTCCTCGCGGACGCGTGCCAGCGGACGTTCGTGCAGAAAGCCGGTGAGATAATACGAGGCGTAAGGCAGCAGCTCGCCGCGTCCCACACCGATGAACAGATTGAAGAATTCCTTGGAGACCGCGTCGTCGTCGAGATCAGCCGCGATGACCGCCAGCTCGATATGTGCCATGCCGAGGTCGGACGCATCGCCTTTCAGCATCGCGACGCGCGACAAGGTCTCGGCATTCGGCGCCTTGCCGAGCAACAGCGACAGTAGGCCGTATTCGACCGCACGAAGCTGATCGATCTCGTCAACATTGGAGACCGACGGCGCACCAGACCCTGCAGATCCGTATAGGTCGGGGCGGAGCACGTCGCGCGGCACGCGGGTGAGCGACTCGATGCTGAGAACCCGCTCCGCAGGCACCCGCGACCAGGAGGAGATGGAAGGTTGCGAGATACCGACAGAGCGCGCCAGCGACGCAACGCCGCCCGCTGCCTCAATCGCCCGCTGTAGTCCTTGATCTCGCATCGACGAACCGAATTCCCTTCTGGTGCCTTCATATAAGGCATCTTGTGAAGTAGTGGTATTCTAGTTCTAGGGTGTGTTGCATATGTC
>JANMAN010000389.1:0-4045 GCA_031359885.1 Tardiphaga sp.
TTCGAGCAAGTCAGCCATCGGCTGACGACGTTGCAGCGCCCGAACGCGCGCGGCGTGCCGTTCTTCATGCTGCGCGTCGACAATGCCGGTAATGTCTCGAAGCGATTTTCGTCCGGCACGTTTCCGTTCTCTAAATTTGGCGGCACGTGTCCGCTGTGGAACGTGCATTCGACCTTCGACACGCCGGACCGCCTCTTGAAGCAGGTGATCGAACTGCCGGACGGCAGCCGCTATTTTTCGATCGCGCAGATGGTCCGCCGGTCGGTCGCGCCGCATCCGCAGCCGCAGCCGCGCTTCGCGATCGGCCTCGGCTGCGAAATCCGTCACGCGTCGAAACTGGTCTATGCAGCGGGCATGAATTTGGAGACCACGGAAGGCACGCCGATCGGCGTCAACTGCCGGCTCTGCGAGCGAGAGAATTGCGCGCAGCGTGCCGAACCGCCGATCACGCGGACACTAATCTTGGACGAGACCACGCGGCGGGTCTCGAGCTTCGCATTCAGCAATGCGAGGGAGTTGTGAGACGCTGGAATACGTAACGCGGATGTGTTACGTACTGGGCATGCCAGCAAAAGTTCAGACCAAAACCAAAGCAACCCTCAAGACGCCGCGCAAGCCGGTTGCGGCTCGCAGGCCACCCGCCAAGACGGGCTACATTAATGCGCGCATCGAGCCGAAGCTTAAGAAAGACGCAGAAAAGATTCTTCAGAAGATCGGCATCTCGACAAGCGAGGCAGTGACGGTTTTCCTCAAGCAGGTGGTTTTGCAACGGGGGCTACCCTTCCCCGTTCGCGTGCCGAATGCCGAGACGTTGGAAGCCCTGCGCGAGCTCGAAAGCGGAGGGGGCACCCGGTATCACGGCGATCTGAAAGATTTTACCCGGTCGCTGCTCCACGACGACTGACGGTCGAAACGCACAATGCTTATTCCTCGCTACGCCGGAGCTTACAAACGAGACGTCCGGCGGGCACATAAGCGTCGCTACGATTTAAAATCGCTTGATGCCGTCATTGCATTGTTATGCCGTTCTGAACCGCTTCCCGTGCGATGCCGCCCCCACCCTTTGAAGGGAGATTGGACTGGTTTTCTTGAATGCCATATCGGGCCCGATTGGCTCTTGATTTACAAAGTGGCTGGCAAGGAACTGCTTCTGATGCGAACCGGCACCCATTCCGACTTATTTGGGGAATGAGCAACTATTCGTGCGATACACCACGCATGGCATCGTCCGGGGATTGTCATCGCGCGCTGCGATGCACAACTCCTACCCATCGTAATGGAACGGACATCCGACAATGACGACTGCCTCCAAAATTCTCGAGACTTATAAACTCGGCCCGATCACGCTCACCAACCGCACCGTGATGGCGCCGCTGACCCGCAACCGCGCCGTCGAGGGACTCGTGCCGAGCCCGCTGGCGATCGAGTATTACGGCCAGCGTGCCTCCGCCGGCCTGCTCATCACCGAAGCGAGCCAGGTGTCGCAGCAGGGCCAGGGCTATCAGGACACGCCCGGCATCTACACCAAGGACCAGGTCGCGGGCTGGAAGAAAGTCACGGATCGCGTCCACAAGGACGGCGGACATATCTTCATTCAGCTCTGGCATGTCGGCCGCATCTCGCACACCGATTTGCAGCCGGACAACGGCAAGCCGGTCGCACCATCCGCAATTCAAGCCAAGGGCAAAACGTTCGTCGGCGGCAAGTTCGTCGATGTCTCCGAGCCTCGCGCGCTGGAGATCGACGAAATTCCCGCGATCATCGATAGCTTCCGCAACGCCGCGTCGCTCGCGATCGAAGCCGGCTTCGACGGCGTCGAGATTCACGGCGCCAACGGTTCTCTGCTCGACCAATTCGCCAAGGACGGCACCAACAAGCGAACCGACGCCTACGGCGGATCGATCGAGAACCGCGCGCGGCTGATGCTGGAGATTGCCAAGGCCGTCGCCGATCAGATCGGACCGGAGCGGACCGGCATTCGTATCTCGCCGGTCACGCCGGCCAACGATGTCTCGGAGAGCAACCCGCAGCCGTTGTTCGATTACATCGTCGACCATCTCAGCGCGCTGAAACTCGTCTACATTCACGTGATCGAAGGCGCGACCGGTGGTCCGCGCGACGTCGCTCCGTTCGACTATGCGAGCCTGCGCAAACGCTTCAAGGGCACGTATATCGGTAACAATGGCTACGATCTTGCGTTGGCTGAAAAGGTGCTGGCGGCCGACGAGGCGGACCTGATCGCCTTCGGCAAGCCGTTCATTGCCAATCCCGATCTGGTCGAGCGCTTCCGGGCGGGTGCGCCGCTGAACGAAGGCGACAAGGCCACGTTCTACGGCGGCGGCGCGAAGGGCTATACGGATTATCCGACGTTGAAGGACAAGCAGCAGGCGGCGGAGTAACGCACCCTTCGCAGCATCTGCGTCGTTGCAAGCGGCTAAGGGATTGCCTTGGCAGCCCCTTAGCCGAAGCAATCCAGTCTTCCATCAATGTAAAAAAGACTGGATTGCTCGTCGCTGTGGTTCCTCGACGACGAGGAACCACAGCTCCTCGCAATGACAGACATTTGCTAGGTCGCAGGCGTCAGAACGTGTTCGCCTTTCGCGACACGTATCGCCGCACGTTCGGCCTCGCGCGCGTTGCGAAAGAGCTGGCCTTCGAGCGGATTGAAGCGATGCATCGCTGCGAAAAAACGAAAGCCGCCGGTGTCGCGCACAACGATGCCGGCAGCCTTCGAACTGACTTCGATGATGTAAGTGTCCGACATGCGCGAATGGCCTCTCTCTTCGCGCTGACAATCATCATCGAAGACGAACGTTCCGTGACGTATGGTGTGGCGTCATGACCAGTCTCGAGACTGGATTTGGATCAATCCGGCCGGATCATCTCGAACATCGCGTCGGGCCGAACCTCGACGTAATCGCCGCTGCGGCCGGCGCGCAATATCGGATGCGCCAGCGCGGTCTGGTACACGCCATCGACGATCAAACTTTTGTCGATATGGACGGCAACCACCTCTCCCATCGTCAGGATGCTCTGCGCATCACTGCCGTCGGCGGCTTTCAACTGGATGATCTGCGTCACTTTGCACTCGAACGACACCCGGCTCTCGCCGACGCGCGGCACTTTGACGAGGCGGCTTGGAATCTTGGTCAGGCCTGCCAACTCGAATTCGTCGGTGTCGTGCGGTACATGCGCCGCCGTCGCGTTCATACGGGTGTCGAGATCCTTGGTCACGAGGTTCCAAGTGAACTCGCCGGTCTCCTTGGCATTGGCAGCGCTGTCCTTCCACGACGTCGAGGCGAAGCCGATCAGCGGCGGCTTGTAGGCGAAGGCGTTGAAGAAACTGTAGGGCGCAAGATTGATGTGGCCCTTGGCATCCTGCGATGCAATCCAGCCGATCGGGCGCGGCCCGACGATGGCATTGAAAGGGTCGTGCTTGAGGCCGTGGCCGTTCACCGGCTCGTAGAAATGCAGATCGATCACGCGCGTGTCCTTGATTGTGAGGACACGACTGTCCGATCATTCGCCTCGCGCATCAAGCAGAAACGCCGGCTGCCCCGCCCTACCCGAGCGCCCGCGACGAATTCATGACCTTCTGGGTCGCCGCCTCGATCGAGCGGGTCGCGCTGGCGATGTCATGAATATTGTCGTTGATGTCGGTGACGCCTCGGACCGCGTCCTGCATGTTGCCGGAAATGCTGCGCGTCACGGATTCCTGCTCCTCGACCGCCGCCGCGATCGCAGATGAAATCTCGTTGACCCGCGAAATGGTTTTCGTGATCGCTTCGATGACGCCGACGGCGTTCGACGTTGCGGTCTGGACCGACCCGATCTGCGAGCTGATTTCGTCGGTCGCCTTCGCCGTCTGCGCCGCGAGGCTTTTGACCTCGGACGCCACGACCGCGAAACCCTTGCCCGCCTCGCCGGCGCGCGCGGCCTCGATGGTCGCGTTCAAGGCCAGCAAATTGGTCTGGCCGGCGATGTTGTTGATGAGATTGACGACGTCGCCGATCTTTTGCGCCGCAGCGGCGAGTCCGGATATGAT
>JANMAN010000139.1:0-2462 GCA_031359885.1 Tardiphaga sp.
CGCAGCCACAGCCGCAATTCGTCGCCGTGGTCCTCAGGCGTTTCCGCTGCTTTGGTTTCCGAATCGAGGATCGTCATGACGCGCCCATCAGCCAGAATGCTTTGACCTTCAAGCAATCTGAGAAAGCGCGCAAGTCCCGCCGGCGCAACCGCCTTGACGGCCCGAACATTGCTTTAGGTTTCAAATATATTTTCGAGGATCGCCGGCGGCTTTGCTCGCTACGACGAGACCCGGCGGACGACTTTGGATCCAATAGCTCAGGAGTAAAGCTTATGAAGCATCTGTTGACGATGGCCGGCGTTGCGGCCGTGGCCGGGCTGATGGCGGCTCCGGCGATGGCTCAGGAAAAAATCAGGATCGGCGTCATCGTCACGCTGTCCGGCTCCGGTGCGGTGCTCGGCCAGCAAGCGCGCGACGGCTTCGCGCTCGCGGTCAAAGACCTCGGCAACAAGATGGGTGGCAAGGATGTCGAACTCGTCGTCGTCGACGACGAACTCAAGCCCGATGTCGCCGTCACCAAGGTCAAGGGGCTGATCGAGCGCGACAAGGTCGATTTCGTCGTCGGACCGATTTTTTCCAACATCCTTCAAGCGATCCACAAACCAGTCACGGAATCCAAGACGTTTCTCATCAGCGCCAATGCCGGCCCGTCGAGCTTCGCCGGCAAAGAGTGCAATCCGTATTTCTACGTGACGTCGTATCAGAACGACCAGATCCATCAGATCCTCGGCAAGGTCGCCCAGGATCGCGGCTACAAGAAAGTCTATCTGCTGGTGCCGAACTATCAGGCCGGCAAGGATTCCGTTGCGGGCTTCAAGATCGACTACAAAGGCGAGATCGTCGAAGAGAGCTACACGCCGTTGGGCACGTTGGATTTCCAGGCCGAGCTCTCGAAGATCGCATCTTTAAAGCCCGACGCCGTCTTCACGTTCATGCCGGGCGGCATGGGCGTCAATCTCGTCAAGCAATACAAGCAGGCCGGCTTGGCCGACCGTATTCCGTTCCTGTCCGCCTTTACGGTGGACGAGTCCACCTTGCCGGCGCAGCAGGATGCGGCGGTCGGTCTGTTCGGCGGCGCGGACTGGGCGCCGAACCTCGACACCCCGCAGAACAAAGCGTTCGTGGCTGCCTATGAGGCCGCGACGAAGACCGTGCCGGGCAGCTACGCCGCTCATGCCTATGACGCTGCGATGCTGATTGACAGCGCGGTGAAGGCGGTGAAGGGCGATATGTCGAACAAGGATGCCGTCAGGGCCGCGCTGAAGAAGGCCGACTTCACATCGTTGCGCGGCGCTTTTAAGTTCAACACCAACGGCTTTCCGATTCAGGACTTCTATCTGGTGAAGGTCGCGAAGCGCGCGGACGGCAAGTTCGAGACGCAGATCGACAAGAAGGTGTTCGAGTCGTACGGCGACCGCTACGCCAAGGATTGCGTCGCGACGAATTGAGAGCGTCTCCCTCTTCCCGTTTTCTTGGGGAGAGGTGAAACAAGCAAGTGATCGCGCCGCATGACCCTCACGCTCGCTCTGGTGCAAATTCTGAACGGCCTGCAATTCGGGCTGATTTTGTTTTTGATCGCAGCGGGTCTGACGCTGGTGTTCGGCGTGATGGACTTCATCAACCTCGCCCACGGCGTGCAGTACATGGTCGGCGCGTATCTCGCGGCGGCCTTCACCGCGATGACCGGCAGTTTTCTCGCCGGCCTGGCGCTGGCCTTGCCGACCGCTTTGATATTCGGCCTGCTGCTCGAACTGCTGATCTTCCGGCACCTCTACGATCGCGATCATCTCGATCAAGTGCTGGCGACGTTCGGCGTCATCATCTTTCTCAATCAGGCGGTGAAGTTCGTCTGGGGCGCGGCACCGCTGAGCGTGCCGATCCCCGACGCGCTATCCGGCGCGATCGAGATCGCTGACGGCATGCTCTATCCGGTCTATCGCCTCGTCATCATCGCCGTCGGTCTCGGCGTCGGACTCGCGCTCTATCTCGTCGTCAACAAAACAAAATTGGGCATGCTGGTTCGCGCGGGTGCCACGCACGCGCCGATGGTCGCCGCACTCGGCATCAACATTCGGCTGTTGTTCACCATCGTGTTCGGCGTCGGCGCGATGCTGGCGGGCTTTGCCGGCGCGATGGTCGCGCCCATCTTGTCGGTGGAGCCCGGGATGGGCGACAACGTGCTGATTCTTGCGTTCGTCGTGATCGTGATCGGCGGCATCGGCTCGATCCGCGGCGCGTTCATTGCGGCGTTGCTGATCGGCATCGTCGATACGCTCGGGCGCTTCTTCGCGCCGGCGCTGTTGAAACTGATCCTCGATCCCGCCGCCGCGAGTCAGACCGGCCGCGCCGTCGCTCCGATGCTGATCTATATCCTGATGGCGGCGGTGCTGTTCTTCCGCCCGTCAGGGCTGTTCCCGGCAAAATCATGAGCGATCAGCCCGCCGACGGAGATCAGTTGCACG
>JANMAN010000198.1:0-3736 GCA_031359885.1 Tardiphaga sp.
CATGGCGGGTCTTCCCGGCATTGCGGTTCCCGCCGGGATCGACTCGCAAGGTTTACCGCTCGGTCTGCAGCTGATCGGCCGTCCGTTCGACGAGGAGACGCTGTTCGCGCTCGGTGACGTGATCGAACAGGCCGCCGGGCATTTCACGCCGACGAAGTGGTGGGCGTAATCGGAGGCACCATGCCTACGGGCGTGGCGGTGTTTCACATTGCCTTTTGATATGGCATTCGCCATGGTTTGTGCATGAGCGAGAACGAGGCTGGGACCGTCCAACAAATGCCGCCGTCCGATAATGTCGATCAGATCATCGCGTCGCCGCGATTAGCGCTCGCGATCGAGAGCGACAAATATAAGCATTTGCTGGATCACGTTCCGGTTGCGGTCGCGGTGTCGCGCGGCAACGGCAACGGGCAGCGCGTCGCCTACGCCAACAAGGCGTTCGAGGAATTGCTGCTGATCCCGCCCTCCGACATCGAAGGTCAGGATTGGGCCTGCCTCGACGGCTATCTGAACGAAGACAAGCCGGGCCAGACGCTCGGCGAAGCGATCCGCGACGGCGAGGATTTCATCGGCGTGTTCCGGCCGTCCACCCCGGTCGAGCGGCTGGTCATCGTTCAAGCCTATGCATCGGTGATCGAAAGCGATCAGGGCGTCGAGAATTTCCGGATCGCAGCGCTGGTCGATGTCGGCGGCCGCGAGCGCGCGCAAATCCAGCAGTTCGAAGTCCAGATACGCGACCGCGATATGCTGATGCGCGAATTGCAGCATCGCGTGAAGAACAATCTTCAATTGGTCACGGCGCTGGTGCGGCTCGAAGCGCGCTCGGCAGCCGAAGGCGAGGCCACGGCGCTCGCACGGCTCGCGAGCCGGATCGATGCGCTCACCGTCCTTTACCGGACGCTGTCGGCTGAGAACGCCGGTTCCGATATCGATCTCGGACAATATCTGTCCGACATCGCCAACGCAGTGATGAACGCCAGCGCCATCCCCGGGATCACCATCGATATCGAGGCAGGCTATTGCCCGATGTCGATCAATATCGCGATGCCGGCGGGCCTGTTGGTCAACGAAATGCTGACCAATGCGCTGAAATACGCATTCGTCGGTCGCGACGCCGGGCGATTGCGATTAGTCTGCAAGTGCGATGACGGGCGCGTCGAGGTGGTCGTCGCGGACGACGGGGTCGGTTTGGACGAGCATGTGACATGGCCATCGCCGCGCAAGCTCGGCGCGTTGATCTTACAGACCCTGAAAGAGAACGCCAAGAACGTGACGTTCATCGCCAAGAGCCTGCGCGGGCAGGGCACGTTTTTTACGGTGTCCTTCGACGCCGCCGCTGTGCTGCCGTCGCCGAACTGAGATTAAGGTTCGTCATGGCGAGGACGTGCCATGTCGGCAAATGCCGACGAGGCACTCGCAATGACGATCGCGCGACGCTGCTGAACGAACGCTTTCCTTTAAGACAATTATGGTCTCAGTCGGTGACGGCGGGGCGAAGGCCACGCGGTGAGTGTGTGAGTTCCGGGTGATGACGACATGAAGCCAAGCCTGCGATCCCTCGTGGCGATAGCGACATGCTTTGCGCTGCTGGTGGGCTGCGCGTCGGTCTACAACGTGCCGGTCAACGTCCCTATGGCGGGCGGCTCGGTCGTGGATAAGCTCGCACTGAACTTTCAGGATCCGAGGGCACTCGACGACGTCCTGATCGGCCTGTCGTTTTCCGGTGGCGGAACGCGCGCTGCGGCTTTCTCGTTCGGCGTGTTGCAGGAGATGGACCAGACGCCGCTGCGCGGTGCGTCGGCATCGATGCTCGATCGTGTCGATTTCATTTCGGGCGTCTCCGGCGGGTCGGTCACCGCAGCTTATTACGGTTTGAAGAAGCGCGCGGCGCTCGATGATTTCCGCGAGCGTTTCCTGTTGCAGAATGCCGAAGCGGGGCTGACCACGACGCTCTCGCTCGGCACGATCGGCCGCGCTTTATCCGGCGGCATCAACGACTCGTCCGGCTTCACCAAATGGCTCGACGCGAACCTGTTCAACGGCGCGACGTTCGGGGAATTCCGTGAGACTGGCCGCCCGCGTGTCTGGATCAACGCCTCCGACATTTACAACCGCGTGCCGTTCGTGTTCGGCGCCACGGCTTTCGCTGCGATCTGCAGCGATCTGCGCGCGTTTCCGTTGTCGAACGCGGTGGCCGCATCCGCCGCCGTGCCGATCGCCTTCGCGCCGGTCGTGGTGCAGGCGTTCCCCGATCAATGCACCGATCCGCTGCCGCCGTGGATCGTGCGTGCGGCGCGCGATCGCAACGCGCCGCCGATGCTGAGTTCGTTCGCCAAAGCCATCAACCGCTACCGCGACGGCAAGGTGCCGTTCATCAAACTGCTCGATGGCGGGCTGACCGACAATTACGGTCTTTCCGGCTTTACCATTGCGCGGCTGTCGTCCGAAACGCCCTATGGCCCGCTGACGCCGGAGCAGGCAGTCAAAATCCGCCGCTCGCTGTTTCTGGTGGTGGATGCCAAGGCCGGCATCTCAGGCGATTTCGTCAACAGCGTCGAAGGCCCGTCGGGCGTCGATCTCATTCGAGCGGCGGTCGACACCACGATCGATTCCAGCGTCGGCGCGAGCTATTCGGCGTTCGACCGGGTCACGAAGGACTGGCAGGCGTCGCTGGTGAAGTGGCGGTGTTCGCTGTCGCAGGCCGAGCGCCGCCGGCTCGGCGCGCCGCCCGGCTGGAATTGCAGCGACCTAAAATTCTTCGTCGGCCGGCTCGGCTTCGATCAGCTTGATCCCGCCCGCGCCGCCGAACTCGACTTCGTGCCGACGCGCTTTCAGTTGCCGGCCAACCAGGTCGATAGCGTCATCGCCGCCGGCCGCGACGCTCTCCGCATCAGCCCCGCGTTCCGCGCTTTTGCCGGCAGCATGTAGCGCAAAGCAGTTTTCTCGCTCGCGCAATCGATATAGAAAGCGTTCCATGAACGCACCCATCAAACAGTCCAAGCTCATCAAAGGCGCCACCGGCGATTGGGAAATCGTGATTGGGTTGGAGGTCCACGCCCAGGTCACGTCCCGGTCCAAACTGTTCTCCGGCGCATCGACCGAATTCGGCGGGGCGCCGAACGCGCATGTCTCGCTGGTGGACGCAGCGATGCCGGGCATGCTGCCGGTGATCAACGAAGAGTGTATCGCGCAGGCGGTGCGGACCGGGCTTGGCCTCAACGCGCAGATCAATCTGCGCTCGACCTTCGACCGCAAGAACTACTTCTATCCGGATTTGCCGCAGGGCTATCAGATCAGCCAATACAAATCGCCGATCGTCGGCGAGGGCGTGGTGCTTGTCGAACTCGAAAGCGGCGACAGCATCAGTGTCGGCATCGAGCGACTTCATTTGGAGCAGGACGCCGGCAAGTCGCTGCACGACCAGCATCCGTCGATGTCCTTCGTCGATCTGAACAGGTCGGGCGTTGCCCTGATGGAGATCGTCTCCAAGCCGGACATCCGCAGTGCCGAACAGGCGCAGGCTTACGTTACCAAGCTGCGCACCATCCTGCGTTATCTCGGCACCTGCGACGGCGACATGGAGAAGGGCTCGCTGCGCGCCGACGTCAACGTCTCCGTGCGCAAGCCCGGCGGGCCACTCGGCACCCGCTGCGAGATCAAGAACATGAACTCGATCCGCTTCATCGGCCACGCCATCGAATACGAAGCGCGGCGCCAGATCGGCATTATTGAAGAC
>JANMAN010000410.1:0-12068 GCA_031359885.1 Tardiphaga sp.
GGTGTCTGACGTCAGGGTCTTCGAGCCGGCATCGATGATGCCGCGTTCCGGCCCGGCGCGGCTCACGACCGTCGCATAGACATTCAACGCGCAATCGTCCCATTCGGCGACGCCGGCCGCGACCTGCATGCGGTCGTTGTAGATGTAAGTGCCGAAGCGATGCTCGGTCCCGCCTTTGAGTTGGCCGACATGTTTCATATTCGGCGTGCCGCCTGTCGAGACGATCGTCGGCTCAAGTCCTTCGGCACGCACGCCGGCCAGCGCTTCGTCGTAGAAAGCTTGCGCATCCGGCCAGCCGTTTTCGGTCGGGTACAGCATGAAGCCTGCGAATGTCAGGCCCGGTAAAGCCGCGATCTGCCGCGCCAATGCGATGGCTTCGCGCGGCGTCTCGACGCCGGCGCGCTTGCGGCCGGTGTCGCATTCGACGACGACGTTCAGCGGGCGGCCGGAATGCGCGGCGGCTTTTGGTAATCCTGCGACGACGGTGTCGTTGTCGGCCGCGACGGTGACGTTCGCTTTCAACTGCAGCGCGCCGAGCCGCGTCATCTTCTCGTCGCCGATGAGATTGTAACTGATGAGGATGTCGTCGATCCCCGCTTCCGCCATCACCTCGGCTTCGCCGAGCTTCTGGCAAGTGACGCCCTTCGCGCCGGCCGCGATTTGCAGCTTCGCCAGATACGGCGATTTGTGCGTCTTGATATGCGGGCGGTGCGCGACGCCCGCCGCATCGCAGACGGCCTGGATGCGCGCAATGTTGCGCTCGACGCGGTCCATGTCGATCACGAGAGCCGGCGTGCCGTAGTCGCGTGCGATACGGGCGGCGAGGGGGGTGGTCATTGGTGTCCTCTATAATACACAACGATATCGTAGGATGGGTTGAGCCCTTGCGAAACCCATCGTCATCGGTGGTGGGTTTCGCAGTCGGTGCGAAGATCGCACCTTTGCTCTACCCACCCTACGGCCAATTCTCACACATTCTCGATTTCTTCGCGGCGCATCTCAAGCTCCAGCCACTTGTCTTCGGCGTCCTGCAGTTGCTTCTGCGCATCGGCGAGCGCCGCCGAAACGCGATCGAATTTCTTACGGTCCTTGGCGTACAAATTCGGGTCGTCGAGGTGGCGTTGCTGTTTGGCGATCTCGTCCTGCAACGCCTTCATCGTCTTCGGTAAGGTTTCCAGCGCGTGCTTGTCGTTGAAATTCAGCTTCTTCTTGGCGCCCGATGACGATGCGCTTTGTTTGGCGTTGCCGCTGCGTGTCGCGTCCTGCGATTTGACCGCGTCGCGTTTCAGGTCCGCGCCGCGTTGCGTCAGCATGTCCGAATAGCCGCCGGCATATTCGATCCAGACGCCGTTACCTTCCGGCGCGATGGTGGATGTCACGACGCGATCGAGGAAGTCGCGGTCATGGCTGATGAGGATGACCGTGCCCTGATAGTCGCCGAGCATTTCCTCGAGCACATCGAGCGTTTCGAGGTCGAGATCGTTGGTCGGCTCGTCGAGGATCAGCAGGTTCGACGGCTTCGCCAGCGCACGCGCGAGCATCAGCCGGCCACGTTCCCCACCGGACAAAACCTCCAGCGGCGTTCGCATCTGCTCCTGCGCGAACAGGAAGTCCTTCATGTAGCTGACGACATGGCGCGGCTTGTCGCCGACCATGACGTGATCGCCGCGACCGCCGGTCAGCGCCTCGGCGAGCGTCGATTTCGGATCGAGGCTTTCGCGGTGCTGGTCGAGCGTCGCCATTTCGATATTCGCGCCGAAACGGATCGTGCCTTTGTCGGGCGGGCTGCCGCCGGTCAGCATCGTGATCAGCGTGGTCTTGCCAGCGCCGTTGGGGCCGACGATGCCGATGCGATCGCCGCGCTGAATTCGGGTCGAAAAATCCGCGACGATGACGCGCTCGCCGTAGTGCCGTTCGATGTGCTTGGCTTCGATGATGAGCTTGCCGGATTTGTCGGCTTCCGCGGCGGCGAGGCTCGCATTGCCGGTGGCACCGCGATAATCGCGGCGCTGATCGCGCAGCGCGAAGAGGTTGCCGAGCCGTTTGACGTTGCGCTTGCGGCGGCCGGACACGCCGTAGCGCAGCCAATGTTCTTCCATCACGATCTTGCGGTCGAGCTTGTGCTGGTCGCGTTCTTCTTCGGCCAGCACGTCGTCGCGCCACTGCTCGAAGGCCGAGAAGCCTTTGTCGATCTGCCTGATCTGGCCACGATCGAGCCAGGCTGTGGCACGCGACAGATTGGCCAAAAAGCGGCGGTCATGGCTGATGATGATGAGCGCGCAGCGCCGACTGGCGAGTTCGCCTTCGAGCCATTCGATCGTGGTGAGATCGAGATGGTTGGTCGGCTCGTCGAGCAGCAGGATATCGGGCGAGGGCGCCAGCACCGCCGCGATCGCCGTGCGGCGCGCTTCGCCACCCGAGAGATGGGCAGGGTCTTCGAGGCCAGTGAGGCCCAATTGTTCGAGCAGATACTGCGCTTGATAATGATCGTCGCCGGGGCCCATGCCGGCTTCGACATAAGACAGCGTCGTGGCGTGGCCGGAAAAATCCGGCTCCTGCGCGAGATAGCGAATGGTCGCGCCGGGCTGCACGAAGCGGCTGCCTTTGTCGGGCTCGACCAAGCCCGCGACGATTTTCAACAGCGTCGATTTGCCTGAGCCGTTGCGGCCGATCAGGCAGACCCGCTCGCCCTGGGACACCGAGAGTTCGACGCCGTTCAGCAACGGCGTGCCGCCGAAGGTCAGCGAGATGTCTTTGAGTTGGATCAGCGGAGGAGCCATTGCGTTTCGATTCTATGATGTCGATTGAGCGCGCTGGATGCGGCGGATCGCCTGATCGAGCGCGGAGAGGAAAGCCGAGCGGTCGCGCGGTGTGAAGCCGCGCGGGCCGCCGGTGATTTCGCCGGACGAGCGTAAATCCGTCATCAGGTTGCGGACCGCCAGCGTCATCCCGATGGATTGTTCGCTGAACGGCTTGCCGTTCGGCGCGAGCACCGTCGCACCGGCTTTGACGCAGCGGCTCGCCAGCGGAATATCAGACGTCACCACGATATCGGTGGTCCCGGCGCGTTCCGCAATCCAATCGTCCGCGGCGTCCATGCCGGAGCCGGCGGCAATGCGTTCGATCATGGGATCGTCGGGGATGCGGATGAAGTTCCCGGCGACGACGCTGACGCTGACCTTGAGCCGGGCGGCCACGCGATAAATCTCGTCCTTGACCGGGCAGGCGTCGGCGTCGACGTAAATGCGGACATGGCTGGACACGGTATTGCTCAAGAACGGGTCATTCATTTCAGGCGGCTGCATCGCGCGCAGCGGGCTTGTCAGGCGGTCGCGATGACGTACCATCTGCCGAAACAGACAAACACCCTTAATTCGGAGGAATCATGGCCCAGTCGTTCGTGCCGTATCATGTGCAGGCCTACAACACCGCCAAGGACTCAGAGAATAAGATGCATGACGACGCCGTGGCGCGGCAGTTCGGCTTTTCGGGCGGGCTCGTCACCGGCGTCGATCTGCTGGCCTATATGATCCATCTGCCGGTGGCACGGTGGGGCCGGGCGTTCCTGGAGCGAGGCATGATCGAGGGCCGGTTCCTGAAGCCGGTCTACGACGGCGACGATCTCACGCTCGATGCCGATCCCGAGAACGGCACGGTGGCTTTGAACCTTCGAGCGCGTGGGCAAATCTGCGCGTCCGGCTCCGCGTCGCTGCTGGAGACGGCTCCGACCATCGATCTCGCCGATTATCCGAAGACCGCGCCGGTCGCGGATCGCCGTCCGGTGGACGATGCGTCGTATGCGATCGGCAAATGGCTCGGTGTCGAACCCAAGGCGTGGCCGGCAGCGGACGCGTCGGCCTATGCATCGGATGTCCGCGATAGCGAGGCTATCTATGCCGCCGAGGGGCTCGTCCATCCGGGTGTGATCCAGCGGCTGATGAATCGCCTGCTGGTCGAGAATGCCGTTCTGGGACCGTGGATTCACGTCGGCAGCAAGATGCAATTGTTGTCGCCGGTGGCGGTCGGAGACGTGCTGACGGCTCGCGCGAAGGTGACGGATGCCTACGACAAAAAGGGGCACAAATTCGTCGAACTGGACGCGGTCGTCGTCGCCAATGGCGAGCGCGTTGTCGCGCACTGCCATCACGTGGCGATCACGCAGCCGCGGCAGCAGGCGGCGGCAGCTTGAGTTTTAAGAGCAAGACGTCATCCTGAGGTGCGAGGCGGCGAGCGGAGCTTGCTCCGCCGTTGCCGAGCCTCGAAGGATGGCCGCAAGCAATACTTCTCCATCCTTCGAGGCTCGGCCAAGATGACAGCGCAAGTGCGCTGTCGGCCGAGCACCTCAGGATGACGGTACCGGTGCCGTCACGCCGCCTTCTGCTTCGCCTTCGCATCCTGGATCGCGCGCCAGACCCGCTCCGACGTCAGCGGCATGTCGATATGCGTGATGCCGTAATCCGACAGCGCATCGATCACCGCATTGACGATGGTCGAGAGCGAGCCAGCGCAGCCGGCTTCGCCGCAGCCCTTGGTGCCCAGCGGATTGCTCAGGGCCGGCGAGGGATGGTCGCCGGTCGCCATCATCGGAATGTCTTCCGCGCGCGGCATCGCATAGTCCATGAACGAGCCGGTGATCGGCTGGCCGCTGTCGTCGTAGCTGACTTCTTCCATCAGCGCTTGACCGATGCCCTGCGCGACGCCGCCATGCAGTTGTCCGGCGACGATCATCGGATTGACGATGGTGCCGAAGTCGCTGATGCCGGTGTAGTTCACGATCCGCACCACGCCCGTGTCGGGATCGATCTCGACCTCCGCGACGTGACAGCCGTTCGGGAATGTCGAGGGCACGTCGCCCGAGGTGTGATCGACATCGAGCGACGACGGCACACCGTCTGGCTGCTTGGTGTCGCGCAGCTTCCGCGCCAACTCCATGATGTCGATGCCGCGATCGGTGCCGGCGATCGTGAAGCGACCTGCGGCGAATTCGATATCGCCTTCGGACGCTTCCAGCACATGCGCGGCGGCGACACGGCCTTTTTCGACGACGAGCTTCGACGCCTCGACGATGGCCATGCCGCTGGCGGTGATCGAGCGCGACCCGCCGGTGCCGTTGCCCATGCGAACGATATCGCTGTCGTTCTGTTCGAGCTTCACCGATTCGAACGGCACGCCGAGTTGCGCCGATAGCACCTGCGCGAACGGCGTCGCATGGCCCTGGCCGTAATCCAACGTCCCGGTGATGAGCTTCACGCTGCCGTCCTGCTCGAACACGATGTGGCCGAGTTCCGGGCTCGGCGGCGCGGTGACCTCAAGATAGCTGCCGACGGCGATGCCGCGCAGCTTGCCGGTTTTGCGGCTCTGTTTCTTGCGCGCCGCGAAGCCGGCATGGTCCGACAACTCCAGCGCCTTGCCGAACACGCCGGCGAAATCGCCGCTGTCATAGGTGACGCCCGACGATGCCTTGAACGGCATCTGCGCCGGCTTGATGAAGTTGCGCTTGCGCAATGTCATGCGGTCGATCTTCATCTCGTCCGCTGCACGGTCGATCAGTCGCTCCATGTAGTAATTCGCCTCGGGCCGGCCCGCGCCGCGATAGGCGCCCATCAGCGTCGTGTTGGTCAGCACGCATTTGATGTCGACCGTCATCAACGGCGTCTTGTAGACGCTCGACAGATTCTTGCCGGTGTTCAGCGATAGCGGGCCCGGCGCTACACCGGTAATGTAGGCACCTAGATTGCCGTAGCCTTGCAAGCGGACGGCGAGAAACTTGCCGGCGGCATCGAGTGCCAGTTCGGCATGAATCTTCTGCGCACGGCCTTGACTGTCCGAGAGAAAACTTCCCGATCGCTCGTCGGTCCATTTGACCGGGCGGCCGAGTGCCTTCGCGGCGTGCAGGATCGAGAGATATTCCGGATAGTTGATATTCTTCATGCCGAACGAGCCGCCGACATTGCCGGTCAACACGCGCACCTTCTCGTTGGGCACCTTGAGCAGGCCTCTGGCGAGCGTGTTGCGGTTGCCGGAGACGCCCTGCGTCGGCACCTGGATCGTGTAGCGCTCGCTGGCTGCATCGTAGGACGCCAAGGCCGCGCGCGGCTCCATCGCCACGACGGCGACGCGAGTGTTCACGATGTCCAGCCTGGTGACATGCGCAGCCGTCTTGAAGGCGGCTTCGACGGCATCCGTGTCGCCGTAATGATAGTCCAACGCGACGTTATTCGGGATGCTGTCGTAGAGCTGCGGCGCGCCGGGCTTGCAGGCTTCAGCCGCATCGGTCACGGCCGGCAGCGGTTCGATGTCGAGGCCCACGGCTTCGGCGGCATCGCGCGCCTGCGCCACCGTTTCGGCCACGACGATGGCGACGGGATCGCCGACGAAACGGACCTTGTCGGTCATCAATGCGAGACGGCTGGTTTGTAGCAGCGGCGTGCCGTCGCGGTTCTTCAGCGGGAGGCCGCAGGTGAACGGCCCGTAGCCGGCGTCCGCGAGGTCCTTGCCGGTCCAGATGCCGAGCACGCCAGGCATCGCCTTCGCGGCGTCGATATCGATCGCTTTGATGATGCCGTGGGCATGCGAGCTGCGCACCATCCACGCATAAGCCTGTCCGGGCAGGCTGACGTCGTCGGTATAACGGCCTTTGCCGCGCACCAACGTGTCGTCTTCTTTGCGTCGGACCGGCTGGCCGATGGCGTTCTTTTGCATTGCGATGGCATTGTCATCGACGAGCGGCGCGGTGAAGTCCTGCATGGCGATATCCGGAATGTCGAGGGAATGACGAAGCGCCACGATAAACTGCCAATGGCGTCGCCACAACGCACGTTCCGGTATGCGTGGGCCGCCGCTGTTGCGCTGCCGCCACAGGCTGTTAGACTTTCCGCAGATGAAATTCGCCGACAACGGCGCGGAAAGACAAAGTGCGATGACCGACGAGACGCAGCTTCGCGGTGGCCTGATGGCACGCGACGCGTTGCCGGCCGTTGCCATGGACGGAATGGCCGAGCGCGTCGAGCAACCGCTGGCTCGGCAGTCGGTCTATGCCGCGCTCGATCTCGGCACCAACAATTGCCGTCTCTTGGTGGCCGTGCCGACGCCGGACGGCTTTCGCGTCATCGATTCGTTTTCGCGCATCATCCGGCTCGGCGAGGGCGTGTCCGTGACCGGGCGGATCAGCGATGCGGCGATCACCCGCGCCGTATCGGCCTTGAGCGTTTGCCGCGACAAGATCGCATTGCGCCGCGCCACCCGGCTGCGGCTGATCGCGACAGAAGCCTGCCGTGCGGCGGTCAATGCCGACGATTTTCTAGCGGAAGTCGAAGCCGAAACTGGTATCGCGCTCGAAGTGATCGACCGCGAGACCGAGGCGTCGCTGGCGATGACGGGATGTTCGCCGCTGCTCGACCCCGCCGGGCGCGGCGCTATTTTGTTCGACATCGGCGGAGGTTCCAGCGAGTTGGTGCGGGTCGCGCGCGATCCGGCACGGCCCGACGTGCCGCCGCGCATCGCGGCGTGGATGTCGATCCCGCTCGGCGTCGTGACGTTGGCGGAAAAGTTCGGTGGCCGCGAGGTCACGCCGGCGATCTATGCGGCGATGGTTTCCGACGTCGCCCGCCATGTCGCGCCGTTCGCGGCCGAACACGGCAAAGACCTCGACGGCATGCACCTGCTCGGCACGTCGGGGACCGTGACGACGCTGGCCGGCGTCTATCTCAGCCTGTTGCGCTACGATCGCCGCCGCATCGACGGCATCTGGATGAGCAATGACGACCTCACTGTGACGATCCGCCGACTGATGGCGATGGACTACCAGGCGCGGGCGGCGAACCACTGCATCGGCCCGGAACGCGCCGATCTGGTGCTGGCCGGCTGCGCGATTTTGGATGCGATCCGCGACGTGTTCCCGCTGCCGCGGCTGCGGGTGGCCGATCGCGGCCTTCGCGAAGGCATGCTGGTCGGCATGATGCGGCAGGACGGCGTGCTTTCTTCCTAGATGGCGATTTGGCGTGGTAAGACGCGCTGAATTGTTGGAAAGCACCACAGCGACATGGCCAAAGACACCACCGGACGGCTGCGCATTACCGTCAAGAGCGCCGGCAGGCTGAAGCTGTCGTCGAAGCTCTGGCTCGAACGCCAGCTCAACGACCCCTACGTCTTGCAGGCCAAGCGCGACGGCCTGCGCTCACGCGCCGCCTATAAGCTGATCGAGGTCGACGACAAATTTCACATTCTGAAACGCGATGCGTCGATCGTCGATCTCGGTGCCGCGCCCGGCGGCTGGAGCCAGGTCGCGGCCAAGCGGGTCGGCGCGCCGGAGCGCGGCAAGGTTGTCGCGATCGATCTGCTTGAAATGCCGGAAATCGTCGGCGTCACCTTTGCGCAGATGGATTTCCTCGCCGACGACGCGCCCGCGCGGCTTCTGGAGATGATGGGCGGCCGCGCCGACGTCGTGTTGTCCGATATGGCGGCCAACACGACCGGACACCGCAAGACCGACCAGTTGCGTATTCTCGGGCTGGTCGAGGGGGCGGCTGCTTTCGCGGCGGATGTTCTGAACCCCGGTGGGACGTTCGTCGCCAAGGTCTTCCAGAGCGGCGCGGACGCGACGCTGATGACGCAGCTCAAACGCGATTTCACAACGGTGAAACACGTCAAGCCGGCGTCGAGCCGCGCGGATTCTTCTGAGCGTTACGTGCTGGCGATGGGCTTTCGCGGTCAGGGCAGCCAGCGCGACGACTAAGCGGCTTTGTCGTTTCGTGTTGGGCGGATCAGCACCTCTGCCGAAATACCAAGCTGATCGTGCAGCCGTCGGATCATGTCGATGGATAGGCTGCGCTTGCGGTTCATCACCTCCGCAACACGCGCGCGCGTTCCGATCAGCGTCTCAAGGTCTTTGCGAGTGAGGCCCATCTGCTCCATCCGAAACTTGATGGCTTCGATCGGGTCCGGTGGATCCATCGGATAGGTTTGCGTTTCATAGGCATCGACCAAGGTCGCCAAAACATCGAGACGGTCGCCTTTCGGCGTTCCTGACTTCGCGCCCCAAAGTTGCTCCACTGCTGCAAGCGCGGCTTCGTAATCTGCTTCGGTGCGGATCGGTTTCAGTTCATTTGTCATATCGAACCTCCGTCACGTGAATCTTGTCATAAGCCTTATGGTTTCCGACCCACTTGATCCAAACGATCGATTTTTCAAAGTCGATCGCGACGACCAATCGATAGTCGTTACCCTTGATGTTGAAGACCACGCGCTCTGCGGTGACAATACTTGCCGTTGCATATCGGCGTTTCACATCAGCCGTGCTTTTCCAGCTTGCCTTTCTCGCTTCGTCAAACCAGGCATCGAGTGCCGCAGTCACAGCCGGCTGGTCTTTGTGACCGGCGAGGCTCTCCACGAACTCTCGCAACGTGCGGCGCGCGATGATCCTCATGATCTGCAGATTATCACGGTCCCGTTATGGGAGCAAGGTCACCCCAGCTTCTGATCCCGTACGTCCTGCGTGCCTTCCGACGTCGCTTTGACGGCGGCGGCCTCCGCGCCTTTGCGGCTCGACATTTCCTTGGCGGTGCGGCCGGAAATTTCATGGCCGGCATCGTCGGGCATCTGCCAGAAAAAATAGGCCGAGACGGCCGAGATAACCGACACGACGTAGAACGCCGGGCTGAAATCGCTCGCGGACAATTCCGTCATCCCGCGAAACGTCATCGCCGACTCCACGCAGAACGCGCCGACCGCGACGCCGGCCGAGATGGCGAGTTGCTGGTTGACGCTGGCGAGCGTGGTCGCGCGGCTCATCTGCGCCGGCTCGACTTCGGCATAGGCGACGGTGTTGATCGCCGTGAATTGCAACGACCGAAAGAAACCGCCGACGACGAGAATGATCATGATCAACAGCAGCGGCGTCGTCACGGTGAACAGCCCGCAGGCGGCCAGAAACACCGAACTCACGAGCGCATTGATCGTCATCACGTTGCGGAAACCGAAGGCACGGATGATCCGCGCGGCCAAAGTTTTCATGCCCATCGCGCCGACCGCCGAGGCGAAAGTCACGAGACCCGAGTGAAACGGCGACAGCCCGAAACCGACCTGCATCAACAACGGCAGCAGGAACGGCAACGCGCCGATGCCGAGGCGAAACAGAAATCCGCCGATCATGGCCGCACGGAATGTGATCAGCCGCATCAGCGAGAAATCCAGCACCGGCGAGGCGGTGCGGCGTGCGTGAAACACATAGAGCGTCATCGATATGCTGCCGATGCCAATCAGCGCCACGATCAGCGGCCAAGGCAGGAGATTAAGGCCCGCGACAGACAGTCCGAACGCGATGCCGGCAACGCCGACGCCGGCCAGCAGCAAGCCGGTGAGGTCGAAGCGCTCGGGCTGATCGCTGCGGATCGGATCGATGTAGCGCAGTGCCAGATAGATGCCGAGACAGCCGATCGGCAGGTTGATGAGGAAGATCCAGTGCCACGAAAAATAGGTGGTGATGAAGCCACCCAGCGGCGGACCGATGACGGGACCGATTAACGCCGGTACGGTCACCCACGCCATCGCACCGACTAGCGCGCTCTTGTCGATCGAGCGCAGCAGCACCAGACGTCCGACCGGAGTCATCATCGCGCCGCCGACACCCTGAACGATGCGTGCGATAACGAAATGCGTCACCGATTGCGACAGCGCGCAGCCAATCGAGCCGATCATGAATACGCCGATCGCGATCGAAAACACAGCGCGGGCACCGAAGCGATCGGCGGTCCAGCCTGACGCCGGAATGAACACGGCGAGCGACAACAGATAAGACGTGATGGCCAGTTTCAGGGTCAGCGGCGAGGTGCCGATGTCAGCCGCGATCGCCGGCAGCGACGTCGCGATTACGGTCGAGTCCATGTTTTCCATGAACAGGGCCGATGCGACGATCAGCGGGATGATGCGTTCTTTGGTCATGACACGTTTCGCCCGGTGGTCGATTCAACCGGGGCTGTATCATCCTGTCGCAGCGGCGACCATTGTGGTTCGGCGAATACCACCTACCTGAATTGCCGTGCCGCGCATTGCGGTGACGCTGGAGGTTCCGCGATGATCTACATCCTTGCCGCCCTGGTGCCGCCGCTGGGCCTGCTGTTCAACGGCCAGCCGTTCGCTGCGATCTTCAATTTCATCCTCTGCGTGTTCTGTCTCGTCTTCGGCATGATCTTCCAGATCTTGTGGCTGGTACCGTCGGCGCATGCGGTCATCGCCGTGCACATGAAGCGCGAGCAGCGGATGCAGCGCGAGGTTGTGGACGCGATCCGCCGCCACGGCCCGCCGCCCGGATATTCACGCTAATCGGGCGCATGGCAGGGCACCGCTTTGATTCGTCACAGCGGCATGCTATCGACCACCGCCAACCCCACAGATGGGCTTTGATTCGACGGTTTCGCCGCAAGGCGTGCCGCTTTATCGGCTTATCCATGAGGTGATAACGCGGCCGGTGATCGGCTGATTGGAGTTGGCGATGGCTGTTGTTCAGGGATTTCGCGAAGCGTTCACGTTCGACGACGTGCT
Organism: Tardiphaga sp.; assembly: GCA_031359885.1. GTDB lineage: Bacteria > Pseudomonadota > Alphaproteobacteria > Rhizobiales > Xanthobacteraceae > Tardiphaga. Next base: position 11,539 of record JANMAN010000410.1, read on the forward strand.
GCTCAAGCCCGGCCTGTCCGACATCCTGCCGTCCGAAGCGGACATTCGTTCGCGCGTCACGCAACAAATCCAGCTCAACATTCCGATCATCGCGTCAGCGATGGACACGGTGACCGAGGCGCGAATGGCGATCGCCATGGCGCAGGCCGGCGGCATCGGCGTCATCCACCGCAATTTCGAGGGTGACGGGCAGGCGGCCGAAGTTCGCAAGGTCAAGAAGTACGAGTCCGGCATGGTGGTGAACCCGCTCACCATCGGGCCCGACGCGATGCTCGCCGACGCGATGCAGTTGATGACCGACCACGGCTTCTCCGGCATTCCCGTCGTCACCGGCGCCAGCAAAGGCGTGCCGGGCAAATTGGTCGGCATCCTCACCAACCGCGACGTCCGCTTCGCCAAAGACCCGCGCCAAAAAATCTCCGAACTGATGACGCACGAGAACCTCGTGACGGTGCGGCAGGGCGTCAGCCAGGACGAAGCCAAGAAGATGCTGCACCAGCATCGCATCGAGAAGCTGCTCGTGGTCGATG